>JACQWZ010000069.1 GCA_016209005.1 Candidatus Kuenenbacteria bacterium | reverse complement strand
AAATGTTACTCATAACAGATTAGAAAAAGATTTTTCTGTTTTGATAAAAGATTGTTTGAAATATTTAAACCGGAATAAATTTAATTCTATAAAATTTGAAAATTTATTTTAGGGAAATTTAAAACAAAACCAGTATATATTCTCGTCATTTGATTAACATTGTAAGCCAATTCTCCTTTATAAACCCCGGCTGAATCATTTACATCTTTATTTATCGCTCCTCTAAAATAATAAGAACAATTTTCTGAATTTTCCAAAAAATAACTATTTTTACAACCCTTGCATTCATTTAAATAATTACCGCTTGAATTTACTATTTTTGTATTAAAATTATTTTTATGGATTGCCTCTTCTTTTATTTTTTTCTCAAAAGTTTTTTTTAAAAATTGAATAGTATTCCATGAATTTAAATTATATTCTTTTAATTTTGAAAAATATGTTTCTTTAGAATGCGGTTGGTTTAAAATGTAATAATTTTTATTGCGCAAATTCCAACACATAAAACAATTGCCAACATTGCGACAATCATATAAAAACGCGCTATCAATGCTGTTCCGACTATCAAAAGCATGGCACACATTGTAAATTTTAAAACAATAAACGCAATTATACGAAAGTTCAGAATCATAACAATAAGTTAAATCATAAGAATCTCGACAACCAATAGTTCTATAAGAATAAGAAAGATTTTCACAACTACCTAAAGATCTACAAAGATAACAATTTTTTGAATCCCAGACATCATCGCAATAATCGCAATCTTGATTATTAGAGCCAAATTGATGCGGGATTGGACTTTTTGTTTGTAATTCGTAAAGCTGGTCTAAAAATTTTTTAGAAGAATTGTATTCTAAAAATGGCGCCTCCCACGCGTCGGAATGCCAATTATTGGATTTATAAACAGGAAAACGCGCGTTTGAAGGATAAATAGAAATTATATTTTCTCCGCTAAGATCGCATTTTCGTCTATTAAATTTTGCAAATGGCCAAAAAGCCAATCGTTTTTGTTGACGACAATTTGGACAAAATATTGGCGCCGAAACTTTTATTTTTTCATAAAACAAAAAGTCTTCGGGCTCGATAATAAATTCCTTTTTGCAGTTTTGGCAGATTTTTGTTTCAGTATTCATAAAAAAATAAAAATTTAAAAAAGAAAATCAATGTTTGGAGGTTCAACCTTAAGAAAGGTTGAACCTCAAGAAAGAAAGAAATTTAATTTAAAAATTTAAACATTCATTTATAATTTATAATTTATAATTATTTTTGTTCTTGTGTTTTTCCCTAAACCCTAAACGCTCTACGCTAAACGCTAATTCAATATTTATAACTCTCCGACTTATATGGGCCGGAAATTGGAATATCTAAATAATCAGCTTGCTCTTTGGTTAGTTTGGTAAGTTTTGCCCCTACCTTTTTTAAATGCAATCTCGCCACTTCTTCATCTAATTTTTTAGGCAAGCGATAAATTCCAATTTTATATTTTTTTGTCCATAATTCAATTTGAGCCAAAACTTGATTTGAAAAAGAATTGCTCATCACAAAACTGGAATGGCCAGTGGCGCAACTTAAATTAACTAATCGACCTTCGGCTAATAAAATTATTGAATGACCGTCAACAAAAAAATATTGATCAACTTGTGGCTTAATATTTTGTTTTTTTATCCCGGGAATTTTTTCTAATTGGGCCTTTTGAATTTCATTGTCAAAATGTCCAATATTGCAAATAATCGCTTGGTCTTTCATTTTACTCATTTGTTCAGTGGTGATAACATCGCGATTGCCAGTGGCTGTAACATAAACATCTCCTTTGATTAAAACATTTTTTATGATGTCCACTTCAAATCCTTCCATTGCCGCTTGTAAAGCGCAAATTGGATCAATTTCCGTTATAATCACTCGAGCGCCAAAAGCTCTCATACTTTGAGCGCAACCCTTGCCAACTTCGCCATATCCGCAAACAATTACAATTTTGCCGGCAATCATAACATCGGTCGCTCTTTTAATTCCATCGGCCAAAGATTCTCGACAACCATATAAATTATCAAATTTAGATTTAGTGACCGAACTATTAATGTCAATCGCTGGAAAAAAAAGTTTATTTTGTTTTAACATTTGATAAAGTCGATTAACGCCAGTGGTAGTTTCTTCAGAAGTTCCTTTAATATTTTTAACTATGGTTTGCCAATAGCTTTTATTTTTTTTATAAATTGATTTTAATTTATTTATTAATTCTATAAAATCTTGTCCTTCTTTTGAATAATCTTTTTTTAAAAGTTCTGGATTTTGTTCAATTTCTATACCTTGATGAATCATTAAGGTCGCGTCTCCTCCATCATCAACAATTAAATCTGGTCCTTGATTATTGCCAAAATTTAAAGCTTGTTCTAAACACCACCAATAATCTTGCAAACTTTCTCCTTTCCAAGCAAAAACTGGAATTCCTTTTTTAACAATCGCGGCCGCGGCATGATCTTGAGTAGAAAAAATATTACAAGAAGACCAACGAACTTTGGCGCCTAAAACCACTAGGGTTTCAATTAAAACTGCCGTTTGAATGGTCATATGCAAAGACCCTGTTATTTTGGCGCCTTGCAAAGGTTTGCTTTTGCTGTATTTTTGACGAATCGCCAAAAGCCCTGGCATTTCTTTTTCAGCAATGTCAATTTCCTTTTGTCCCCATTCAGCTAAATTTATATTGGCGATTTTGTAGTCCATAATATAAAGTTTAAAGTTTAAAGTTATAAAAAAAATTAAAATGTAAAAATTAAGCTTGTCCCAAGTAGAATCGAGGGATCAAAATGACAAATTAAATTAAATAATAATCCAAAATAAAAAACAAAAAAGCCAAAATTACAATCAAAGATTTTTTGATTTTTTGTTGTATTTTTTTGTTTTGTGTTTTTTGTTTTAGCTTTAATATTTTATACAACTTCTTGAAGATAGCATTTCTCACAGTAAACAATCTCTTTTCTGTCTGGCGCGTAAGTTATCTCAAATTCATTCGGGCAAGGTTGGTCGCCGTGAAAATGTTCAATGGTATTTTTGTAAATTCCATTGTCGGAGGTTGAACCTCCGCACATGCATTTTCTTTTCCATAATTTCAAAGGATTTCTTTGTTTGATTCTCTGATAATGCCGACAATTAGGACATAATCTTGGCAAAGGCAAATTCATTTTTCTATAAAATTCTAATTCTGGTTCAATAATTTTGAAAGCCGTGGTGCACTGTTCCTGGCACACAGACTTATACTGACTAATCTCGGACTGATGCGGACTTTCAGTCTTAGTCAGCGTTAGGTCCGTATTAGTCCGTGTTGCGTGGCTGCATTGAATAATTTTATTGATAATTGAATCGTCCACGTCTTTGATGTTATCTGGTAATTTGTCATTGGAAATTTGGATTTTGATATTTCTTATTTCTGGCTCTTTCCATTTATATCCTTTTTCAATCGCTTGTTCTTTTGTTAAAGGAAAATATTCCTGCGCAATTGTTTCATTGTAGCAAAAGGGCGATAATTCCGGTGGAAAAAATTCTCCATAACGATAAACAATTTCTTTTGTTTCTGTATTTTCTCCATTTTTTAATTTTGCATTGTCATTTTGATTTTTGATTTTTACATTTTGATTTTTACTAATGTACGGCATCTCATTCATATGTTCAATAATCTTCGGCACCAATTTTTCATATTCTTCTTTGGTGTATTGTTTATTGAGAATGCAGTATTGTTTGTGTTGAAGTCCTATACAGCCGAAAAGATTATGACAAGAAATACAATTATAAGAATAATAAATATTACTACTTCCTTTTATAAAATAGCTAAAATAATAATCTGAATTTTCATTGCTTTCAAACCCAATGGCGATAGTTTCGTATACTTTTTCAGCCCTTGGCATTCCATAATTATCATAAGAATCTTTAACGCCGACGCCTACAAAGTGCGTGTATTTACAATTTTCAGAATCTATTCCAGTATTATCAAAACAATATTTGCAATTGCGCGCATTAAAAAGATTGTCGCCCGTAGAATTTATTGTATTTATAAAATGAGCGTATTTATGAAGCGCATTTTTATAAATATTTTCAGCATACCTATTTTTAAAATCATTTAGCTTATCGTAACTCCCTAAATTAAGTTCTTTAATTTTTTTTTGATATTCTTCTTTGGTTAATTGTTGATTAAAAAAACAATATGATTTATGTCTTAAATTTACGCAACCAAAACAATCTTGACAATTTTTGCAGTCATATAAAAACATTGAGTCGCTACAATTTTCACAATGTCTACTAAAGAACAACTTAAATGATTTATTACTTTGAACATCTTCATAACAAAGCTCTAATTTGCTTCCTGTATAAATATCATATGAATCCCGTGAAAAGAAGACTCTATTTGCATATGCAATTTCTTCACTATTTTTTCCGCCAACAAAAAGATAACAATTTTTCACATTTGCAACATAATTGCAAAAATCCGAATTAATCATATTACCTCCACTAAATAAAGAAAGTGATGGAATTTTTTGTATTAACCATTGAAATTGATTAAAAAAAGATCGCGTAAAATCATAGTCTCTACCCCATTTCATAGGATCCCATTTATCAGACCAGTAGCAATCACGGCAATAAACATTAAAAGACGAATTTTTATGATAAATAGAAATAATTGCTTTCCCACAATCATCACACATTCTTTGATATAAAGCTCTTTCATTTCTCCAAAGCATCCTCCTAACCAATCTACACTCTGGGCACCATGTTGGCGAAGGAACTTTTATTTTTTCATAAAATTCAAAATCTTGAGCGTCTATAACGAAAGAGTTACCACAATTTTGACAAATTTTTATTTCAGAATTAGTCATAAAAAATATTTATAATAATGTTGTAGAGACGAGGCATTGCCTCGTCTCTACGAGGAAAATAAAATCAATGTTTGGAGGTTCGACCTTCTAAATCCCTCACTAAAATAAATTTAGTGAGGGATAAATGCGGAATCCGCCAGCTGGTGGATTTAAGAAATAATCTCAAATAGATTAAATTAAACTTTCCTAAATTTTCTGTAATTTCTTTGATATTTACAAAATACCTTATTTTCCTCCTCCTTGATGTGGGAGGATTAAGGAGAGGGTGTTTAAATGTTCTGTTATTCCTCACCCTCTCCTAACCCCTCCCATCAAGGGAGGGGGAGAATTTGGAACCCCTCCCATCAAGGGAGGGGGATAATTTAGGAGTTTCGTAATTCAAGATAATCTAAAATTTCTTAACTTTTCCTCAATTTCTTCTCGTGTAAAAAAATGATTTTGCGTGCCGTAGTGTTCTATGGCATAACTAGCAACTATACTGGCGTATTTCCCGCAAGTTTTTAAATCCTTGCCCTCAATATAAGCGGTAAAAAATCCAGCTCGATAAGCGTCGCCAGCGCCAGTTGGATCTTCTATTTTTTTTGGCAAATAAGAATTAATTTTGATTGTTTCATTTTGAGTCATTATAATTGAACCTTTTTCTCCCAATGTGATAATAATGATTTTTTCTTTATTTAACATATCGGAAATATTCCATTCGGTTTTTTGCTCCATTAATTTAATTTCATAATCATTGCCAATTATAAATTTAGCCTTAGAAATCATTTCTTGCAATTTATTTTTATTAAATTCGGTAATTCGCTGACCCGGATCAAAAACAAATGGAATATTATTTTCATCGCATTCTTTAGCGTATTTAAGCATGACATTTTTATTGATCGGTGAAATTAAAACTAATTTAATTTTTTCTTTTATTCCATTGATATTTTTATTTATTATTTCATTTAAAACATTGCCATAAAAAGCGGAGATTTGATTATCATCTTTATCGGTAATTATATAAGCGCTGGCTGTGCTATCTCGTTGAGAAATTTTTATATATTTATTTTTAATTTTATATTTTTTAAAGTGCGCTAAATAATCTTGGGCATCAGCGCCCAAACAAGAAAAAATTATTGGATCGCCTCCCAATAATTTTATGTTGTAAGCAATGTTGCCAGCGCATCCGCCAAAATTTTTTTTCATTTTATCCACAACAAAACTTACATTTAAAATATGTAATTGCTCTGGCATTATATGATTTCTAAAAGAGTCTGGAAAGTCCATCACATAATCATATGCCAGAGATCCAACTATTAAAATCATAAAAACAAAAAAACAAAAAAACCAATAATGAGTAACCGGCAATAAAAATAATGATAATCCATCGGCTGGCAAATATAAATGATAAAATAATGTCTAATTTCTAATTTCTATTAAATTTCTAATTTTCAATTTCTAAACTTTGTTTGAAAATTAGGTTATTGAAAATTTAATGAAAATTGAAAATTGAAAATTGAAAATTTTATCATCCACCAACTAGCAGACTTAAATTTTGTCTATTTTATAGTGTTTTCTTGTTCTTGTGTTTTTATGTTTTCTTGTTTTTTTTCTTCTTCTTTTGGCTCACATTTGCAACAAAGTTCTGGATTTTTTTCAGATGGTTTACAACCGAATAAGCAAGAAATTTTTGCCATAAATCCTTCAAGGGGACAATGGCATTTTTTGCATTTTTTCATACAAAATTTAGTTAAAAAAATAAATAAAAAAATAAATTAATTACATGGTTAACTGCATTAAAGCTCCACAGCCCTAAGAGGGACTATGGAGCTAACGGAACGGAAGGATAAAGGATAAAAAAATTTCTAAAAAATTATAAGCTAATCTTATTGGTTTCTTCTGTTTTTGGCAATTTTCCATTTTTTTCAACAGGCTCTACTTTTATTTCTACTTTCTCTCCCTCGCGATTAAACTTAAAACTATTTATTATCATTTTAAAAGTAGTTTTAAAATTAAGATGAGTCAACATACTAGAATTATAAGAAAAAACATAGACCAAATCATCTTTAGCTAAATAAAAATTTTGAGTATCTATACTCCAAACACCTTCAATATCATCCACCATTGAAGTTTTTAATGTGGACTCATCTAATGTTTGTCCTTCAAATTGTTTTATATACCATTCTTTGCTTTTTAATTTCTCTGGATTTTCTTGAACAATCACTATTATAGACTCCCCTGTTTCTATTGGCGGACTAAAAATTACTTTATTGTCCACAATATTTACTAAAAATTCAGCTAAATAAAAAATACTATATTTATAAGTTTGATCTGAATAAATTTTTATTTTTCCTGTATTAGAAAGAGGGTATAATCCTTCATCTGTCGGGCTATATAAATTAATTACTTCCCATCCATCTGGATATCCTCCTATATCTGAATCCGCTCTTTGAGGATCTGTTTTATAAAATCCTTCTTCCACGTCTGTTAATCCATCAAAATCAGAATCAATTGTCGATGGTAAAATATTTGGATTAATTATGTCTAAATCAACATCTAAACTAGTGAGAATCTCTTTTGTTTTGGGCGCTAATATTGTATAAACATCTTTTAAATCTAAAAGAGCAACAGTAAAAGTATTATTTTCAATATCTTGTTGAGATTCTAAAAAATTCCATTTTCCATTTTCTAAAAAAGCCACTCTAAAATTTTTTTCTTTATACTCGCCAATTGTTTTATCATCATATCCTAAAATCAAAGTGATTGATCTTTTTAATTTAATATCAGAAGGAATAAAAACATATATTCCTCCAATTATATCTTGTCGCGGATCTATCGCAAAATATGATTTGGCGGGATATTGACCAATTATTTTAATTTTTTCATTAGAATCAGTGAAACCAAAAGGTAATGTCACTTGAGCTCGACTAATGAATTGATTATTTTTATCCCTAACTTCGGCTTTAATTGTTTGGGCTATTTCTAAATTTTGACCATTTTGATTCGTTCCATTTTGACTTTGTCTATTATTGTTTTTTTTAATTTGATCTTCTTGTGAAACTGATTTAAAAAAATATTCTCTCGCTGATTTGTTAAATAAAAAAACGGCTCCGCTAATTAATATAATAAAAAAAATAGCCCCAAAAATTAAAACGTTCTTTTTTTTCTTTGGTTTTTTTTCTAAAAATTTAACTGGCATTGCGTAAATATCCTCGTCTGATATTTCAATTGTTTTTTTATCTGGCGATAAAATTTCATTTATTTTTTCATTCATTTCTTGCATAGAATAAACGTAAAATACAAAAATAAAATTACGTAACCTGTAATTTATAAAAAATAAAAATTGGGATAGTTAAAAGTTTAAAATTAAAAGTTCAAAGTTAAAGTTAAAAATTCAAAGTTATAAATAACTAAAAACTTTTAACTCAAAACTTTAACTTAACACTTTGCACTTTTAACTTTTAATTATTTTTAAAATTAGAGTAATGAAAAATTTCTTATTATTTATTCTATAAAATCAGGAGTTACGCACTATTAATGTGCATTTGGCTAATATTAGCTAAAAATGAAAAATTAACAAAAATTCAATTTTCGCTAACTTTAGCCATTTTTTGATTAAACTGCGTAAGTCCTGAAAATATAAATCCTAAGCCAACTATTGCCATTTCAATATTTCCAACAACGTCCCTTCTCCATTTGGATTAAGTTTTCTTTTTATTTCATCGCCATCATTAATTCCATCTCCATCTGTGTCTGGATTTAATGGATCTGTTTTCCATGTTTTTATTTCATCTCTGTCTGACAATCCATCGTTGTCTGTGTCTACCTTTAAAGGATTGGTGTTAAATTGAATTTCTTCTTTATCGGATAAACCGTCTTTATCTGAATCTATATTCGCTGATTGTTCAATGATTTTTGTCTGCAATTGAGTGTCTATATTTTTTTCTTGCAGTTCTCTTTCTTCCTTTATCGCTTTTATTTTTGGCATTATCGTATATATTCCAAAAAATATTAAAATAACTACAATGACGCCTCCGACAATTATAAAAACTTTTTTATTTGGTCCAAAAAATTTTGAAGAAGTTTTCGCAACTTCAGGAATTTCCTCTTCTTCGGGAAGTTCTTCTAGTTCCATTTCCTTAAATATATTTGATTGCTTGGGTGTCGCTTCTATGGAAGAAAAAATATCTTCCAGATTTTCTTGTTGTTTTTTTTCTTCAGGCATAATAATTAGCTTTTAGCTTTTAGAAAATTAAAAATTAAGAGAAAAATAAAAATTAAATTATTTTACTAAATTTTTTTTAGTATACTAATTATATTTCTTTTGTCAAATGAAATACTCTATAAAAAATTTCTATTGGTAAATGAAAACTTAAAAAGTCTTTTAAATTATTTAGAAGTCGATTCTGTGGAAGAAAATATTGGAAGTGAGACTTCCAATCTCTTGTCACTTAATTTTTGGATCTATTCCTGTTTTTATTTCATGGCTATCATCAACACCATCGCCATCTGTATCTTTTTTTAATGGATC
>JACQWZ010000068.1 GCA_016209005.1 Candidatus Kuenenbacteria bacterium | reverse complement strand
AAACGAGGAAACATTTAAATGCTTGGTCAAAATACAGAAATAAAATAAAAGCCGGAATAAACTGGCAGTTTACTAAAGAACAGGCGGAAATCAAATTTAAACTTAATTATAATACACAAAAATTAAATAAATGAGACACTACATATATAATGAGACCAATTAGTGATACCATCGTTAGTATCACGAATTCCATAATTGCCAGTATTAATACTAGCAATTTTTTTATTAACTTCATCGCGTCCTCCTTTTTAAATTTTTTTTATTTTTTCATTCATTAAAAATTGAAAATTAAATTATTGAAAATTAATTAAAAATTAAAAATTATAAAATTAAAAATTGCAAAAATTTTCTTAAATTTTTTGCCTATTTTAGTAGTCTCTTAATTTTGTCATGCCTTTATGTTGTCTAATTTTATCTAGGGCCTTTGCTTCAATTTGTCTAATTCTTTCTCTGGTTACGCCAAATTCATAACCAACTTCTTCTAAAGTATGAGAACCATCTTCGGTTAAGCCAAATCTCATTTCTAAAATTGTTTGTTCGCGAGGAGTTAATTCATTTAAAATTTCTTTTATATATTCTTTAAGCAATTTCATCGCTGCCGCTTTATCTGGAGATATTATTTTAATATCCTCAAGAAAATCTTCTAATGTGCTGTCACTATCATCGTCCCCAATAGAAGTTTCTAAAGAAATAGTATCTTGAGAAATTTTAATAATATGAAAAACCTTATCTAATTTTTCTTCCATTTCCGCGGCAATTTCTTCGGGCAAAGGCTCTCGTCCCAAATCTTGGATTAAATTGCGTTCAATTTGGTGAAATTTATTAATAGTTTCTACCATATGTACTGGTAGACGAATGGTTCTTGATTGATCGGCCAAGGCCCTAGTTATTGCTTGTCTAATCCACCAAGTGGCATAAGTGGAAAATTTATAACCTTTTCGATAATCAAATTTTTCCACCGCTCGAAATAAACCAATATTTCCCTCCTGAATTAAATCTAAAAAAGACAAATTGCGGCCAATAAATTTTTTAGCGATACTAACCACTAATCTTAAATTAGATTCAACTAATTTTTTTTGCGCTCCTTGATCGCCTTTTTCTAATTGTTTAGCCAAATGAACTTCTTCTTCTGAAGTTAAAAGAGGCGTTTTGCTTATTTCTTTTAAATACATTTGAATAGAATCAAGCGAAATGGATTCTAAAATAGATGTTTTTTGGGTCCGCCAGCTGGCGGATTTATTTTCTTTTGTTTTTTCTTCTTCTAAAATTTGCGATAAAAATCCTTCTTTTCCTTTAATTATTTGGACGGCGTTTTCTTCTAATTTTATCAAAAAATTTTCATACTCCGGGATATAATCTTCTAAATTTGGAAAAGCGTATAAAATTTCATTTTCTGTTAAAAATCCCCGCATTCTTCCCTTTGCTATTATTTTATTTTCTTCTTCTTCTGGCCAAAAAACAGATTTTATTTTTTCTTCTTTTATTTTTTTATTATTCAACAATCGGTCTGTTTTTTGTTTTTTTATTTTAATGTTTTTTTGTTTTAATGTTTTTGTGTTCTTGTGTTTTTGTGTTTTTTTGTTTCTTTGTTTCTGTGTTTTTTTGTTTTTTTTAAGTTTTTTAACCATAGAAAATAAATTTAGAATTTAAAATTTAGAATGCAGAATAGTGTTAATTGTTAATTTCTGTGCATTATGAAATGTGTCAAAAACATTCGTCATTGCGAGGAGGAGTGAAGCGAAGCGGAACGACGACGAAGCAATCTAGTAATTGCGCTAAAAAATAAGATTGCTTCGTCCTCCGACGTAACGTCGGAGTCCTCGCAATGACGCAAAAATCGCATTTCCTAATTCACAGGAATTTGTTAATTGTTAATCATTGATTGTTAATTGATTTCATTCAATCGTTCAATTATTTCTTTAAATTTTTTTTCTTATTTTTTTTTAAAATATTGATATTTTTTTGAATTTCATATTCAATTGAAGAATCAAAATCCGAAAAATCTTTTTCTGTTGTAAAAATTAGAGTATTAAAATAATCTGTCATTTCTTTTGAAATACTTTTGATCCATTTATCTTCAGTGAATTTTTCTTCATTTTTAATATAATCTTTAATAAAATTCTTTGCAAGCTCCGAGAGTTTTTTATTTTGCAATATATTAAGAGGAAATTCTAAAATGATTTTTTTTAAATTTTTATGAAATTTAAAAATCATTCCAATAATTTTTTCTTCTAATAATAAATTTTGCCCATCAACTAACGAAACTTGTTTGTCTATTAGTGAATCATTTTTTTCTTTTATTATTGACCTTGAATTAAAACTGGCATTTTTTTTAATTATAGAATCTCTTAAAATTTGTTCGTCAATATTTAAAAATTCTCCTAATTTTTGCAACCAATGTGCTTGTTCAATTTTATTAGTTAATTTTGAAATAATTGGAAGCAAGATTTTGGCCGCGCTTTTTTTATTCTCCACTTTTGATAAATCTGAATTTAAAAAAACAGAATCAAAATAATATTCCATAATTGATTGGGAGTCTTTAATCGCTTTTTGCCAAACGTTAGCGTCTTTTTTTATACATTCATCCGGATCTTTTCCTTCTGGCAGTTTAATTATTTTGATATTCATTTCTTGTTGCCAAGCATTATCAATCCCGCGCTTTGTCGCTTTTTGACCAGCCGGATCTATATCAAAAGCCAGGGCTAAATTAAAAGAATATCTTTTTAAAAGTTTAATTTGTTCTAAAGTTAAAGCCGTGCCGGAACAAGCAATCACATTTTTAATCCCAGCTTGATGAGAACTTATGACGTCCATATTTCCTTCCACCATTACGGCTAAATTTTCTTTTCTAATTTCTTGTTTTGCTTTATTTAAACCATAAAGAACTTGACTTTTATTGTAGATTAAGGTTTGCGGGGTGTTAATATATTTAGCCTCGTCTTTTTTATCTTCTAAAATTCTTCCGCTAAATCCAATGACGTTTTCATGAACATCGCAAATTGGAAACATTAATCTATTTCTGAAACGATCATAAATTTTATCCCTCACCTTTTTTTGAAAAAAGGTGAGGGATTTATTTTTGGCAAATAAGTTTGCGCTTTTGATCGCCATTCCGCTTTCCACAATTTCATTTTCTTTAAATCCTTTGCTTAACAAAAAATTTGTTAAATTTTCCCATGAATCCGGAGCAAAACCCAACTGGAAATCTTTGGCTGTTGGACTGGAAATTTTTCGTTTTGTAAAATATTTTCGAGCAATTTCTCCCGAAGGCATTTTTATTAAAATTTGATGATAAAAATTTGCTGATAATTGGCAAATATCCAATAATCTAGCGCGTTGATTGGTTAATTGTTGATCTTGTTTTTTTAAAATCACGTTTGCTTTTTTAGCTAAAATTCTTAAAGCGTCAACAAATTCCACGCCTTCCATTTTCATAACAAAAGAAAAAATATCGCCCCCCTCAGAACAACCAAAACAATGCCATATTTGTTTTTCTCGAGAGACCGTAAAAGATGGACTTTTTTCATTATGAAAAGGACAAAGAGTTTTCCAATTAGCTCCAGCTTGTTTAAGTTGAGGAAGATATTCTTGAATCACTTCAACAATATCCAATCGCGATTTAATTTCGTCGGTAACGTTGTCCATAAATAATTTAAGATTTAAGATTTATGATTTAAGATTTGCAAAACAATTTGCATAAAAATAAATTTATGTTAAACTATTTTTATTAGCGTTTAGTGTTTTTAACTTTTATTTTTTAATATTAAATAATTTCCAATTTTGAATTTTGCCAGCCAGAGGCTGGTTGCCTTCTGGGTGAAATTTCGAATAAATTTTGAATGATTAAAATTGATTAGAAATTAGAAATTAGAAATTAGAAATTTTACAAAATTTATCTGATAAATTTTGTTTACTTTTTATGCCTATAAAACAAGCGGCTATTAAATCTTTAAGACAAAATAAAAAAAGACAATTAAGGAATAATAATATTAAAAAAAATCTCAAAGATTTAATTAAAAAAACTCAAAAAGTTTTTATTACCAAAAAAAAAGAAGAAGCCAAAGAAATGATTGATGCAATGCAAAAAGTCCTTGATAAAGCTGTTCAAAAGAAAATAATTAAAAAAAACACCGCCGCTAGAAAAAAATCGCGAATGATGAAAAAATTCAATACCCTGTAAATCCTAAATCCTAATATCTAAATTCTAAACAAATTCAAAATTCAAATATCTAAATTCAAAACAACAGATTTTTTTATTGTTTTGTATTTTGGATTTTGGTCATTTGAATTTATTTAGGATTTAGGATTTTGAAATTAAGATTTACTTTAAATTTCATAATTCAAAGTAATCAAACACTAAATTTAAAATGGACTACATCGCCATCTTGAATAATGTAGTTTTTTCCTTCTAAACGCATTAGTCCTTTTTCTTTAGCTTTTACTTCGTCTCCGGCTTCAATAAAATTTTGCCAATCAATTATTTCCGCTTTGATAAACCCTTTTTGAAAATCTGTATGAATTTTTCCTGCGGCTTCAGGGGCTTTTGTTCCTTTGATAATTGTCCAAGCGCGAGTTTCTTGGGGACCGGAAGTAAAAAAAGTGATTAAATTAAGAGTTTCATAACTGGCTGTGATAAGTTGATCTAAGCCAGTGTTTTTTATTTTTAATTCTTTTATATATAGTTGCTAATTGGGAGATTGGAGATTGGAGATTGGAAGTTGGAGAAAAGGATATTAAATCTTTTTCATCAACATTAAAAATATAGAGTATTGGCTTTAAAGTAAGCAAGTTTAATTCTTTAATTAAACTTGCTTCTTCTTCTGATAGCTCAACTGATTTTGCTAATTTTTCTTGCTCAAGATTATTTTTTATTTTTTCTAAAACCTCAATGGTTTTTAATAAAATTTTATCTAAATTACTTTTGTTTTGTTTTTTTAAAGTTTCCATTTTTTTATCTACTACATTTAAATCAGCTAAAATTAATTCTATGTTTATAATTTGAATATCATGCTGAGAATTATCTTCTTTAAAATTTTTTACCACATGGCAAATGGCGTCCACCTCTTTAATGTGAGAAAGAAATTTATTACCCAGTCCTTCGCCTTTTGAAGCCCCTTCAACTAAACCGGCAATATCTATAAATTCAATGATCGTTGGAATAATTTTAGCTGAATGTGAAATCGTGGCTAATTTTTCCAAACGTTCATCTGGCACTTCAACGATTCCAATATTGGGTTCAATGGTGCAAAAAGGATAATCGGCAATATTCACTTGTTTTTTAGTTAAGGCCTTAAATAAAGTGGATTTTCCAACATTTGGCAGGCCGACAATTCCAACTTTCATAAATTAGCTTGTAGCTGGTAGAAAATTAATAATGATAAAGTCAGCCACTAATTTAAAAACACTAATAAACACTAATAAATAAAATTTTCAATTTTCAAGCTCCAATTTTGTAACTGCTTACATCACCCATCACCGTCATTGCGAGCTTTGTACTCAAATCGAAGCAATCTCTAGTCAATATTAATAAAGATTGCTTCGTCGGAAGCCTTCTCGCAATGACAACAGTGAGTAGTTATAATTAATTTTTTTGTTCTTCTGTAGTCAAAATAATTTTATTATAAAAGTTTTGCGCTTTTTGAAGAGAATCTAAATTTATAAATTTTGCCTCATGAGCCAATCGAATTACTTTTAATAATTTTTCAGCGCCCTTTTGAATCATTCCCGGACTCCAATGTAAACCATAATTAGCCCACCAATATTGGCAACTAAATAAAGCTTGGTCTAATTCTTTTCTGATATTTTTATTTTTATTAGCTTGAGTAACAATTTTAATGGCTAATCTCGAAAATTTCCATTGTAACTGGTGAATTTTATTATTTGGATTATTCCACAAAAAGAAAGGAATTCCTTTTTTTAATTCTGATTCTTTTGACGCCCAACTACATTCTTGGGGTTCAATTATTTTTATATTTTTTAGATTTAATTCGCGATCAAAATATTCTGAAAAAGTTATTGTTTGCAATTTTTTTGAATCTAAAATTTCTTGCCAAATCTCCGCCATTTTTAATTGATGATGCCCTAAATTTTCTCCATCTAAAGCGGTAATTAAAGTATTGTTAGGTAAATCGGTTTTATTTAAAATTTTAAAAAAATCTTTAGAATTTTTTATTTCTCCGGTAAACCCCTCACCGCGAGTTAACACCTGTGGTATTGAAATATTTCTTGCTTCGCTAGATCGCAAAATTTGATTTCTAACGCGTGTGGCATTTTTGTGGTGAGGGGTAAAAAATAGATTGCTTATCGTGCGATTTCTAAAAAAAACATAAAAATTATTCAATCCTTTTATTTGATAAAAACTATTTTTGGGCGATTGGCCAATCGCCCCTACATTGTATGCCATCTCGTCTAAAACAATCCATTGATAACCTAATTTTTTTAAAATTCTAGCCACTTTTTTGCTGTAGGCTAATTCGGGAATAAAAAATCCTTTTGGTTGATAAATTTTCCCAAAATATTTTTTATTAGTTTGATAATTTAATTTTATTTGACGAATAATTTCTTGTTCTGGAACAAGAGGAAGAATAAGATGATATTTGGCGCTTCCAACTAATTCAATTTGACCATTTTCAGCCAATTTTTTTATGTTGTTAATAATATTTTTAAATCCATATTTATCAAATTGTTCGGTCAAAGAGCCGTTAATATTTAAAGTGATTTTTTCTTCTGGTCGTTTTTTTAAAATATTTAAAATTTTAGAATAACTCTGAATAGTTATTTTTTTAATTATTTCCTTTTTTTGTTCAGGCGGTTGATAAATATGTAATAAATTAAGCCAAAACATAAAAATGTAAAAATTAAAAATCAAAAATGATAAAGTCAACCACTAATGGTTCGACTTCGCTCACCACAAGCCTATTTTCACTAATTAACACGAATTTATCCCTCACCTTTTTTCTGAAAAAAGGTGAGGGATTTATTCAGCGCAAGAGATGCCTATTTTTGTCGCTGAACAATTAACTCCCGGGCCAAGATCTTGATTAATTTTTTCCAAAGTGAAAGACAATTGATAATTATTGCCATCGCTGGAAATATAAGTGTATTGATTACCTGTTGGAGGAATTGGTGCGGTTGGTATTAATTTCATATAAACAAGCTCTATATTACATGACGCGACAAATCCATTTTCACTTAAACACGAATAATTTGCTGTTCCTAAAATAATAGCTGTAATCGCTATAGGATAAAGTTCTTTTTTATCAAAATATAAATCTAAAGCAATTTGCATTTGTTTAGCGTCAGCAATTCTTTTTGCGTCTCTGGCTTTTTGTTTAGCGCCATTTAAACTAACCATAGCAATTGTAGACAATAAGGCGATAATACCAATAACAACCAACAATTCAATCAACCCAAAACCTTTGTTGTTTTTTAATTTTTTTTTCATGTTTTTTAGTTTAATAGAGTTTAAATTATTAGTCAAATCTTAGAATAATCTTACGAGGTCGAACCTTGTAAGATTATTCTAAAGTTATTTCTTTAATTTTTTCAAAATTATTTTTTCTTTCTTTAATCCATTGTTTTGTTTGTTCTAAATATTTTTCTTCACCTCCAAAAAAATCTAAAAATAATTCTCTTGAAGTTACAGAGGGAAAATTCTTTTTACCAATATAATCAGGAAAACTACTCCAGCGGTATTCTTCTAATTTGGAAATTGAGTTCCCTAAATTTTTTAATGGATTTGTGTGGATGTAAAATGGTAAATGAGTAAAATGAGATTCTTTTTCAATGTGAACGGCTTTGAATTTGCCTTGAAATAAACTACCAACTCTTTCATATTTTTGATTAAAATACATCGTATACCCAGTTCCCAATTTTTGCATAAATCTTACAATTCCGCCTTCTTTTTTTTGTTTTAAAATCAAATGAAAATGATTTGGCATTAAAGTAAAAACTAAAATTTCTACTAATAATTTCCTTATTCTTGTTTTTTCAATCTTACGAGGTTCGACCTCGTAAGATTTGATTTGCGGTAAGCGATAGTAAATATTTAAAGCTGGTTCCTCGTCATTAAATTCAAAAAGATCGTGAATAAATCTAAGATAATCTTTGTCGTCAAGAAAAATATTTCTTTTCTCAACGCCTCGATTATAAATATGATAAATTTCATCTTCAACAAATGGTGGTTTAAGCATAATTTTATTTTTAACAAATTATTTTTTATTTTTAAATTATTTTAATATTAGTAGAGTTTAAATTATCAGTCAAATCTTACGAGGTCGAACCTCGTAAGATTTGGGAGGGGAAAGGGAAAGGAGAAGGGGAAGGAAAAGTTAATTTAAAAAAACAAAAACCCGATTTTTTAGTAATCGGGGTTTTTGTTTTAATTTTATAAAATTCAGGAGTTACGCACTATTAATGTGCATTTGGCTAATATTAGCTAAAAATGAAAAATTAACAAAAATTCAATTTTCGCTAACTTTAGCCATTTTTTGATTAAACTGCGTAAGTCCTGAAATTAATAATGTCTACTAAATAAACAATTTCTTTAAGGAGTAATAGCTATGGAACAAGCACCAATACCAGTTTCAATACCATCTTGAGTAGCACAATGAACACCAGCACTTAAACCACCCGTAGTAGCGCCTAAACAAAATTGTATTTGATAGCCATGACATAGACCCGTTGTACATGCTGCTGCTGGAGTACCCTCTGTTGCAGCATATATATATGGATTCTCAGTTGTTTCACTACAAGTACCATCTCGAGGAGTTGGCGCCAAAGGTGGGGTTTTTATTACCGCATTAAAATTGGTTGCTGTAATTGTAGCACTAGCAAGAGGTAAATATGAATTATTGTTATTAAAATACATTTCTAAAGCAGTTTGCATTTGTTTAACATCGGCGACTCTTTTAGCATCTCTAGCTTTTACTCTAGCTCCGCCTAAGGAAACAACGGCGATGGTGGACAATAAGGCGATAATGGCGATGACGACTAATAACTCAATTAAGGTAAACCCTTCACCTTTTTTTAAAAAAAGGTGATGGGTAAAGCCTTTTTTATTTAATTTTATCATTTTCTCACCCCCCTTCAAAATTAAAAATGTAAATCTCAAAAATTAAATCTTTTAAATCCCAAATCCCAATATCAAATATCAAATAAAATCTCAAATCCCAAATTTCAAAATTAATTATTTTATTTTACTAATAATGGCAGAAAAAATAAAAACTAATTGCTGGCATTCTTTCTATAATTCGCGACAATCTTGTTTTTTATTGATTTCAATATTAGCTATTATTCTTAACCAATACATAGTTTCTTTAGCTTCTTTACGACAAATAGATAATTTATGTTTAAAATCTTTTTTTGATTCTCCAGCGTCAGCTTCACAATAATTAGCCCCAATACTTGTGCTTGATCTTACTAATTGATTAATCAATGGACGAGAAATTTCATCTCTTTTAATGGTTCTGACAAATTTAATAATACTTTCACTAAAAACAGCTGTTCTTTCTAATAAATCATATTTTTCATTTTTTGGGTTTGGGATTTTATTTGACATTGGGATTTTGATATTGGGATTTATAAAATGTTTTTAATTTTAATTTTTAATATTTTTATATTACCACTATTATTTATTATTAACAATACTTATTCACACCTAAAATTGCGTAGTAACATTATACATCGGCATAATTATTGAGGCAACCATTAGGCCGACGGCGCCGCCCAATAATAGAATAACAAGGGGCTCAATCAAAGCGGTTAAATTATCGACCATGTTATCTACCTCTCGAGAATAAAACTCGGCTATTTTATTTAAAACGCTGTCTAACTTTCCCGTTTTTTCTCCGATGCTCATCATTTGAGTAACCAAAGATGGAATAACCTTGCTTTGCTCGAAAGCGGTGGTGATTGGATGACCGTCTTCTATTTCTTTTAATGTTGCTAAAATTAAATCTTTATAAATAACATTTCCAACCAAATCGGCGATTATTTTTAATCCTTGATTAAGAGGAATTCCGCCAACAATAAGAGAAGCCAGTCCTCGAGAAAAACGAACCAAATAAATTTTTTGACTTAATTTTCCGAATATCGGCAATTTTAATTTTAAAAAATCCCATTGTCTTCTTCCGTCTAAAGTTTGAATATAACTTTTTATTCCGATCGCAATGCCAGCAACCACAATGCCAAAAAGCCACCAATAATTTTTTAAAGCATTGCTTGTAAAAATTAAAATTTGAGTTGGCAAAGGCAGTTTAGCTCCGGATGAAATAATAACCTCAGTTAATTTTGGAACGACAAAAATCATCATTATTGTCCCAACAATTATTAATCCCAACACAATAAAAGTTGGATAAATCATCGCTCCTTTAATCTTGCTAATTAAATCAAAATTCTTTTCTTCTTGATCGGCCAAATAATTTAAAGCTTGATCTAATTGTCCAGAGGTTTCTCCAGACCGAACCATATTTACAAAAAAATTAGAAAATATATTTGGATATTTAGCCAAAGCTTGAGAAAATTTTTCTCCGCCATTAACATCTTCGGCTATTCCAGAAAGGATTGTTTTAAAAACCGGGCTTGGCGCTTGTTTAATTAAAATTCTTAAAGCTTGAACAATCGGCAAACCAACTGTGGCCATAACAGCTAATTGTCTGGAAAAAACAACAATATCTTTTGATTTCACTTGGTTTAAGAAAGGAATATTTAAATTTTTTCCCCAAACCGCTTCTTTTTCTTTTTCTTTTAAAGATAAAATGATTAAATTATTTTCAACCAAAATAGCGCTCGCCATTTCTTCATTTGGCGCCTCTATCACTCCTTCTTTAAATTCCTCTTGTAAAGTTTTGGCTCGATATTGGAAAAGCATAAATAAGCAAAATTTATAAAATAAATTTTGTAAATTCAGGACTTACGCAGTTTAATCAAAAAATGGCTAAAGTTAGCGAAAATTGAATTTTTGTTAATTTTTCATTTTTAGCTAATATTAGCCAAATGCACATTAATAGTGCGTAACTCCTGAAATTACTAATTTCTAATTCCTAATTTCTAATCAATGTCTAATATCAAAATGTCTAATTGTTAAAATTATTTTTTCTTACTCGATCTAATAATAGCATTAAAAATAAGATTTAATTCTTTTGCTTCGGTCCATAATTTTCTTGCTTCTTCTGTTAGTTCGGGGATTGTGACCACTGTCATCCTTAACCAATGTTTTGATTCCCTTGCTTCTTTTTTACAAATTCCAATTTTATGATTAAAATCTTTTTTTGTCTCGGCATCATCGGCTTCACAATAATTAGCGCCAACACTAGTGCCAGATCTTATTAACTGAGAAATAATTGGGATAGTAACAACATCTTTTGGTATTTTTCTTGCAAATTTAATTATATTCTCACCAAATTTAGCAGTGCGCTCTTCAAGATCATATTTATTTTTAAACATTTTATCATTAGTCATTGGGATTTGATTAGAAATTAAAAATTTGTCATTAGAAATTATTTTTATAAAATCCGTTCTGCCATGGTTTTTAGATTTTCCATATCAATCGCGTTCCGCAGAGCTTCTTCTAAAGAAATTTCCGCGTTTCTGACCAATTGAGCCAGACATTTATCCATACCAATCATTCCCTCGGCTTGACTGATTTGCAAAATGCTATTTAATTGTTTTAATTTTCCTTCTTTAATAAGATTTTTGACTGATAAATTAGCAATCAATATTTCATAAGCTAAAATTCTTTTTTTATTTAAAGAAGGAATTAATTTTTGATTAATAATTCCAGCCAAATTATTCGTTAACATTTCTTGAATTTTCTCTTTTTCAGACGATGGAAAAAAGTTTATTATTTTTTCTATTGTTTGATAAGCTTGTTCCGCTTCTAAAATAACAAAAACCAATCTGCCACCCTCAATTAATTTGAAAATTTTAGAAAAAACTTCCTTGTCTGTTATTTGAGAAACAAATACAATATTAACATCTTCATTGCTAATTAAATCTAATCCTTCAACAAAAGAATTAACATCTTTTTTAATTTCTCTTTGTTCAATAATGCTTTGATCATTAATAAAAATATATTCAATCGGCTCTTCCAAAGTGAAAATATTTTTTTTCTTTGTTTTATTTATTGTTTCAATAATACTGATTAAAGTTGTGGTTTTCCCCGAATCAAACGGACCGCTAATAACAACCAATCCCTTTTTTAAAGATAAAAATTTTTCTATTGATTTAACCGGCAAACCCAAATCTGAAAAATTTTTTACAATCGGAGAAATATATCGAAAAATCACGCCCAAAAATCCTTTTTGATAATAAACGGTTATTTTGAATCGCAATTTTTGATCAAAAGAATGAGCGACAACCAATTGCTTATTTTTTTTTAATTTTTCTTTTTGTTCGGGAGTTAAAAAAGAATCAATCACTCCTTTTATAAAATCCGGAGTTAAAATTTCTTGATCTTCTAAAATAACCAGTTCACCTTCAATTCTCAAAGCCGGCGGAGTGCCAATAGTCAAATGCAAATCCGAAGCCCTTCTTTCAACGACAGTGGTTAATAATTTATTAAAAATAATAGTTTGCGCGGTGGATGGCATAAAATAATTTATGATTTGTAGATTGTCAAATGTTAAATGTTAAAAGTGAAATACAAAATTTTATAAATCCCAATATCCAAATCCCAATGACAAATAAAATCCCAAACCCTAAAGATAAAAAAATATAATTTATTTTGTCCGCCAGCTGGCGGATTGTGATTTTATTGGATATTTTCAGCCAGAGGCTGATCACCCTTTGGGTGAGATATTGGGATTTGGGATTTAAACTTTAAACAAATTTTAAGATATTTAATTTTATTAATTGTTAATTGTTGATTGTTGGCTGTTAATTGTTTTTCTAGTCTTCTGTCACGGCCCAGACTTCTTCTAAAGAAGTAAATCCCAAAAGAACTTTTAGAAGTCCGTCTTGTTTTAGGGTGACAAAATTTTGTTTTTTTAATTCTTCGTCAAAATTTAACATTTCTTTTTCCGCTCTAATTATTTTTTTTCTCATTTCGTTTGTAATATTTAACACTTCAGAAATGGCTATTCGTCCTTGATAGCCAGTATTTTTACAATAAATACAACCTTTGGGCCGATAAATTTTTAATGGTTTGTTTAAATTTATTCCTTTAGGGATAACTTCTTTTGAGAGACCGTTTAAATCAGCTAAGATTTTATCCGCTTCTTCGGAAGATAAAGTAATTTGTTCTTTGCAATTCTTGCAAAGTCGACGGACTAAACGTTGGGCAATAATTATATTTAAAACATTAGCCAATAAAAACGGTTTTGCTTTCATGTCAATTAAACGAGGAATCGCGCCAAACGCGTCGTTGGTGTGCAAAGTTGAAAGAACAAAGTGTCCGGTTAATCCGGCATGAATTACCAATTCTGTTGTTTCATCATCTCTAATTTCTCCGACCATAATAATATCTGGATCTTGTCGCAGAAGAGTTCTAAGTCCAGAAGCAAAAGTAAAACCCAAAGCGGATTTTGTTTGAGATTGATTAACGCCTTTAATAAAATATTCAATTGGATCTTCCAAAGTGGAAATATTGATTTTTTCATTATTTAACATACTTAAAAGAGCAAAAAGAGTTGTAGATTTTCCGCAACCAGTCGGACCGGTAACTAAAAGAATTCCGTGCGGTTTTTTAATATTCTCTTCAATAAGTTTTATTTTATCTTTAAAAAAACCCAATTGATCCAAAGTAAGAACTTTATTGCTAGTGTCTAAAACCCTAATCACCACTTTTTCATTATCCATTAAAGGCAGGATAGAAATACGAAAATCAATAAATTGTCCTCCCATTTTTAATCTTATTCTTCCATCTTGAGGAATTCTGGTTTCATCAAGTTTTAAATTGGACATAACTTTAATTCTAGAAATAATGGCCGAATGAACATCTTTAGGCAAAACAAGGGAAGTATGTAAAATTCCATCCATTCTATAACGAACTCTTGTTTCGTCCGCTGTTGGTTCAATATGAATATCCGAAGCCAATCCTTCAACAGCGTGTTTAAAAATAACAGAAACAACTTTTGAAATTGGCGCTCCTTGATATGTTTCATCTTCAGAATATTTTTTTTCTTCTTCTTTTTTTACCACTTTAAGTTCTTCAGCTGTTTGTAAGGCTTCTTTTATTTCAGTAGTCAAACTAGAATATTGAATTAAATAATATTCTAAACTTTTTGAATCGGTAATATAATATTCAACTTCTAAATTATTTTCTCTGGCTATAAATTCAATCACTTCTTGAGCTTTAAAATCATCGGGATTGATCATGGCAATTTTTATTTTTTCATTATCTTTTTCAAAAACAATCATTTTATAATTTTTTGCCAAGTCTTCGGAAATAACCCTAAAACAATCTCTTTTAATTTTTTTTCCCAATAACTCAACGTTTGGAATATTTAACAATTTACTTTTTGCTTTTATTAAATCTTTTTCTAAAATTATCTTTTTTTCTTTAATAATTTCTTCTATGGTTTGTCCAGTCTCTTGTTCTTTTGTCTGCTGTAAATTTAACGCTTGTTCCTTATTAATTAATTTTTCTTGAAATAATAAATTTATTAAATTGTCTTCAAATGTTGGCATAGAAAAAAATTAAAAATTAAAAAGTCAAAACGCAAAAAAATAATAATAAATTAGTCAACCACTAATCTTTTTACACGAATAAACACGAATAAAAAAGTTGAATTTCTTTGAAAATTGGGTCATTGAAAATTGATTGAAAATTGATAATTGAAAATTGAAAATTTTTTTTGTTTTCATGTTTTATTGTTTTATTGTTTTCTCTTCTTCTTTTTCAAAAATTTTAAAAGGATCAATTTTTCCTGTGTCTATTAATTTTATTAAAGATTCATTTCCGCTTTTATCCACGGCTGTTAATATGTAATAATAAGGCAAGTTATTATTTAGTCCTTGATCTTGAAAAGAAACGTCTTTAATATTGCTGCCAATTAATATGCCTATTTTATTTGGAGCTTCTGATCTATAAATTTGAACATGATTAAAATCTTCGTCTATGGGGTTAGTCCATTGAATAAGTAAACTGCCGCTTTTTTGACCAGAAATAATTTGAATATCTTTAGGCGGGAAAGGAGGAACTTTATCTATTGGTCTGCCTAATTTTTGATCAAAATTATCTGATTCTTGATCTTCCACGTTAGAATTTTTAGGATCAACCCATGAAATAACCGAACGAACAGTATAATAATAATTTTTATTTCTTTCCACTTCTTTATCTTGAAAAAATGTTGTTCTTCCATCTAATGTTGTTATTAAACTTCCTATTTTATTTTTTTCTATTGACCTATAAATTCGAATATTTTTAAAAATAACTTCTTTTGGATTAACCCAACTAATATTTAAAATTGTGCCAATATTGGGATTTGTGACATTAATGTTAGTTGGCGGAAGCGGAGATTTTGGATGTCGGGGAATTGCCTTATATTGAAAAGCCACCCTTTGATCTATTGGTTGTTCAAGTTCGCTAAACCATGAATAAAGAAACAAAGGAACTGTGGATTTTGTTGATTCATTGGAAACAATTTTTTGATCTATTTTTTCTCCGCTTTTTCCAATATTTAAAACGCACCCTGTTAAAAGTAGGGGAGCAAGAATTAATAAGATGAAGAAAAATATTTTTTTAAATAACATAAAGATAAAAAACAATTAACAATCAACAATTAACAAAATAATAAAATAGGTAAAATTTAAAAAAATTTTGCAAAATTTTCAATTTTCAATTTTCATTAAATTTTCAATAACCTAATTTTCAAACTTTAATGTATATTAATTAAAAATTTAATCGAAATTAGAAATTCAGGACTTACGCAGTTTAATTAAAAAATGGCTAAAGTTAGCGAAAATTGAATTTTTGTTAATTTTTCATTTTTAGCTAATATTAGCCAAATGCACATTAATAGTGCGTAACTCCTGAAATTAGAAATTGAAAATTGTTTTTGCGATTGACTTTATTATTATTAATTTCCTACAAGTTACAAGCTAAAAAGTTATAAGCTGTTTATTATTCAAGGTAGTATGTTCTTAAATTCATTTTTTGAGATTTTTCGCTTGAGCCGAAATCAAACGAAATTACATCGATTAAACGAATATTTTTTTCTAAATTATTTAGAAATACTTTTAAAGTAAAATAATCCACTCCTCCAATTTCAATTGAAATATTAAGAGATTTAAGATTTTTATTTTCAGCCGAAGAAATTTCTTTTTTAGTTTCATTTTTTGCGGTTTTATTTTCATTGGCATTTAAAATATCCACTACCCCTCCCTCGGTAATATCTAAAGAAAGCAAGGTTAATCCGCTTTTTTGCGTTATATCTTCTATTTGTTTAAAAAGATCGGGAATATTTTTTTTAAGCGGTAAAATAACTAATAATTTTTGCACTTCTAATCCTTCTAATTTTTGATATTCTTTTTTAAAAGTTTTTAAAGTATCTAATTGTTTTTTCTTTATTGTTAATACATTTTGTGAAAAATTATCTAGTTCTTTTCTTTTTTCTTGTAATTCTGAATAAAATTGGTTAACAAATAAAAAATAACCCAATCCAAAAATTATCAATATTGTTAAAACAAGAAAGATTTTAAAATTTTGAACAAAAATTATGGCAATTTTTTGTTGAAATTGATTCATAAAATAGGCAAAATTTGTAAGACAAATTTTGCAAATTATAAATTTTAAATTATAAATTCAGGACTTACGCAGTTTAATTAAAAAATGGCTAAAGTTAGCGAAAATTGAATTTTTGTTAATTTT
>JACQWZ010000035.1 GCA_016209005.1 Candidatus Kuenenbacteria bacterium | reverse complement strand
ATAATACAATGGCAAGAGCAAAAATTATTAGCAAATCAAAATCAATCAGTTGAACAATTATTTAATCCAATAATTAAAACATCTGAAAATCAATTTATTAAAATACCCGCGGAGTCCAAAATAGGGTGGCATTATACAACCTCTTGACATTTCCTTAAAATGTAATAAAGTAAATTAAAATTAAAAGCTAATCTAATCTCCAACTCCCAACTTCTAACCCCCAACTTCCAACCTCCAACTTCTAACCTCCAACTTCCAACCTCCAACTTCTAACCTCCAACCTCCAATTATGATAAACACCAACGTAATTGATATTACGGAAAAATTTACAGAATATCTTAAAAGAGTATTTACTGAAGCTCAAAACATAGCTTCTATTTTTAATTCTTCCGAAATAACGCCGGAACATTTATTGTGCGGTTTATCTTTAGTTGAAGGCAGTTTAGCTAAAGAAATTTTGAATAAATTGGGCATTGGATCAATTAGACTTCAAGCTTTATTTTTTTATGCCAACAAACCTTTTATTGGAGGCTCTAATTCTCATAGAAAAATAATAAATCAAAGAGTAAACCCCGTTAGAAAAAACGAATTTTTTACTCAACCACCCTTTCTAAAAAAGGAAACAGATTCATCTCCACCCCAAGGGACAGAATTTTCTAACGGGGTAAAAATTCTTCCTCTTTCATCTTTGACTAAAAAAATTTTAACCAAAGCTGTTTTAATCGCCTCTCAAAATCAACATAAATACATTGGAACCGAACATTTACTTTTCGCTCTTCTCCAAGCGGATATTCGTTCTTTTAAAAAAATTTGGAAAGAAAGAAAAATAGACATAGAAGGACTTAAAAAACAAATGAAAGATATTTTAAAGGCCACTTCAAAATTTTCTGAATTAGTTAGTCCTTTTACGGATCAAAGAGCAAAAGATTTTTTTAAAAATAAAAAAGATTCCGCTTTAAATTTTTTTTGTACAGATTTAACCGATCCTAAAATTCAAAAATCAATCGATCCGGTTATTGGCAGAGAAGAAGAAATTAATCGTTTGATTGATATTCTTTCTCGCCGAACAAAAAATAATCCCATTTTAATTGGCGATCCGGGCGTGGGAAAAACAGCGATAGTCGAAGGTTTGGCTAAAAAAATTGTATTAGGACAAGTACCGGCCGTTTTAATTAATAAGAAAATTTTTGTTTTAGACTTAAGTGCGGTGGTTGCTGGCGCGTCTTTTCGGGGAGAATTTGAAATTCGTTTCAAGCAAATTATTGATGAAATTAAAAGAGATCCAAATATTATTTTATTTATTGATGAAATTCATACCCTTGTTGGAGCGGGCAATATTCCAGGATCTTTAGACGCGGCCAATATTTTAAAACCCGCTTTGGCTCATGGCGAAATTCGTTTAATCGGCGCGACCACTCTTAGCGAATACAAAAAATATATTGAAGAAGAAGCGGCCTTAGAAAGAAGATTTCAGCCCATTTTAGTTAATGAACCAAACATTGAAACAACTTTTCAATTTTTAAAAGGATTGAAAAATAATTATGAAATTTTTCATCGGATATCCATTACCGACGAAGCCTTATCAGCCGCTTGCGTTTTAAGTGAACAATATATTCCTTCTAAATTTTTACCAGACAAAGCCATTGATTTAATTGATGAAACAGCGGCCAGAATTAAAGTTAGCAAAACAAAAAATAGTTTTTTAAAAGAATTAAAAAAATTAGAAGATGAATTGGAAATTGTGGAAGAAGATAAAAAAAACGCTATTTTAAAAGAAGATTTCGAAGGAGCTATAGTTTTAAAAGAACGAACGTATAAAATTTTGGAAGAAATAAATAAACTGCGTCAAAAAATAAAAGAAGATAAAAAAGAAATTTTGGGAGAAATAACCGAGAAAGAAATAAGAGAAACGATTTCTAAAATAACAAAAATTCCAATTCAAAAAATAGCTTCTGATGAAAAAAAAGAATTATTAGATTTAGAAAAAACTTTAAAAGAAAAAATTGTCAATCAAGACGAAGTGATTAAAGAAGTAAGCGAATGCATCCGTCGTTCACGTTTGGGACTGATGCCATCTAATCGACCATTGGGTTCTTTTCTTTTTTTAGGACCGAGCGGGGTGGGAAAAACCGAATTAGCTAAAATATTAGCCCAAATAATTTTTGTTGACAAAGACGCTTTTATTAGAATTGATATGTCTGAATTTAGCGAGAGTTTTAATATTTCCAAACTTATCGGCGCTCCGGCTGGTTATGTTGGTTATAAAGAAAGTGGAAAATTAACCGATGCTGTTAAAACAAGACCATATTCATTGGTTCTTTTTGATGAAATAGAAAAAGCGCATCCTGATGTTTTAAATCTCTTGCTTCAAGTTTTAGAAGATGGTCATTTGACTGACGCGATTGGGCGAAAAATTAATTTCAAAAATACAATTATTATTATGACTTCCAATGTTGGCGTAGAAAAATTTAATCAAAGCGCTGGCATGGGATTTGACACTAAAGATGAAAAAAAAGACAAAGCGCAAAAAGAAAATTATGAAGAAGTAAAAAAACAAATTTTAAAAGACTTGCCTTCTCGTTTCCGACCCGAATTTTTAAATCGATTGGATAAAATTTTAGTTTTTCAACCTTTAAATTTTTGTGATTTAGAAAAAATAATTTTTTTGCAAATTGAAGAATTAAATAAAAACTTAGGGTCAAAAAATTTAAAACTTGAATTAACAGATGAGGCGATTAAATTTATCGCTAAAAAAAGTTTTGCTCCAGAACAAGGCGCGCGATTAATTCGCCAAACAATTCAAGATCTAATTATCAACCCAATCGCATCTGGAATGTTGGAAGATAAATTCAAAAAAGATCAGACAATTAAGGTTTGGGTGGAAAATAAAAAATTGGTTTTGGAATGAAAAATTATTATGACAGAGAATATATTTGAACAAATTAAAAAGATAAATGAATACAAACAGGAATATTGGAACGCTCGAGATTTGATGGCGCCTCTTGGTTATGTTGAGTGGCGCAAATTCGAAAGTGCTATAAAAAGAGCAAAAGAAGCATGTAAAAACAGTGGTCAATTAGTAAGGGATCATTTTGGCGGCGCCGCCAAAATGATAAAAATTGCTACAGGAACACTAAAAGAAACTTTGAGAGAAATTAACGACTATCACCTTTCTCGTTACGCTTGTTATTTAATTGCCCAAAATGGCGATCCGAGAAAAAAAGAGATTGCGCTGGCTCAAACATATTTTGCTATTCAAACAAGAAGACAAGAAATGCAAGAACTTTTAGAAGAAGATAATAAAAGAATATTTTTACGAGAAGATATCAAAGATAAAAATCGCAAACTTTTTGGTATTGCAAAATCTGTTGGCATATTTGATTATGCTAATTTTCAAGATGCTGGTTATATGGGTTTGTATGGCGGATTGAGACAAAAAGATATTAAAGCAAATAAAAAATTAGAAGAAAAAGAAAGTATTCTTGATTATATGGGGAGTGAAGAACTGGCTGCTAACATTTTTCGCGCCACTCAAACATCCGCAAAAATCAAACGAGAAAATATTACAGGCCAACAATCTGCCAGTTTTACTCATCATGAAGTTGGCAAAAAGATTCGCGAAACTATTACTGAATTAGGTGGCACTATGCCAGAAAAATTACCAACCCCAAAGCACATCAAAGAATCAAAGAAAAGAATAAAAACAAGCTTGAGAATAAATCCCTCACATTTTTAGTGGGTTTTAAAACCCCACTAAAAAAGTTTGAAGCCTTATTGAAGTCGAACATCAACAGAATAAACCCATTCTAATTATGGCGAATTCGTCATAATTAATTATATCGGAATTTCAATATTTTATCTAACCTCCAACTTCTAATCTCTAACTTCCATTTTTATAAAAATTTTATGGTAAAAAAATTAATAAAAAAATTAAAAATAACAGTTAAAGGTATTGAAATTATCACTTTTATAAAAAATAATAGTGATTATGTTTCTCTTACTGATATAGCGAGATATAAAAATCCAGGATTTCCGGCTGATGTTGTTAAAAATTGGATGAGAACTCGTAGCACAATTGATTTTTTAGGATTATGGGAAAATTACATAATCTCGATTTTAAACTGGTCGAATTCGACCAGTTTAAAAATGAAGCTGGAGCTAATTCCTTTGTTTTGCCTCCTCAAAAATGGATAGAAAAAACTGGCGCTATTGGATTGATTTCAAAATCAGGACGCTACGGCGGTGGAACTTTTGCTCATCAAGATATTGCATTTGAATTTGCTTCATAGGTAAGCGCAGAGTTTAAATTATATTTATTGGTTGAATTTCAACACTTAAAATAAGATGAAAATAATCGTTTAAAACTCAAATGGAATTTACAAAGAACTTTGGCAAAAATTAATTATAAAATCCATACGGACGCAATCAAAGAAAAACTAATTCCACCAACTTTAACTAAAAATCAAATCAATTTAAAATATGCCAATGAAGCAGATTTGCTAAATGTAGCTTTATTTGGCATAACTGCCAAAATATGGCAGGATCAAAATCCAAAATTAAATGGCAATATTTGTGATTATGCCAGTATTGAACAATTAATAGTTTTATCAAACCTTGAAAGTATTAATGCCGCATTAATTCGTCAGAACTTAACCCAAAATAAACGCATCTAACAATTAAACAATCTCGCTATAACTCAGATGAAGTCCCTTTTAGGAAGTAAGGAAATAAAAAAATTAAGATCAGATAATTAAGGTTTGGGTGGAAAAGGGAAAATTAATTTTGAAATAAAGAATGGTTTATTATTTAATTTTGTATATTATGCGTAAACATTTTATATAATAATCCAGTTAGGCGAAAAAACTAAAAACTTCCTTTCTATTTTTGAAGAGAATTTTTGGCAATTTTGCTGGTCGATAACTTATTTAAATATAATTTGTAATAAAAAATTTTATGAATCAAAAAACAATCATCACAATTTTAGGAATTGTCATTATTATTCTAATCGGCGCAACAATATATTTTGCGATAATAAATAAATCAACACCAGTCGATGAAACTGCGTCATGGCAGGTATATTCAAATGCAAAATTGGGATTTGAAATGAAATATCCTAAGGATTGGAAAACTATGCCGCTTGGGTATGATTTTCAGGGTGTCAGTCTTTCTAAGGATGGAAACAAATCAATTTTTACTGTTGTTTATTATAAAAGCGTAAGTGATATTTCAGGCAGTCAAACCGTAAAAAGTTTTGATGAGTTAAAAAAAGACCCGTTATATAAAAATGTTAAAGAAATAAATTTTCTTGAGAATAAAGCATTGAGTGTTACCTTTGTCAATTTGGCCATTAACTTGTCGGAAACTATAATATTTGTAAGCAAGAATAATGCGGTTTATAAAATATCATATGATGATAACGATGCCACTGATGTAAGCAAGCAAATTCTTACAACTTTCAAATTCACAAAGTAAAACACCTGAGTGTTTGGAGGTCGAATCTCTAAACATTGAACTTCTAATTTTAATTACGGCAAATTTGCCACAATTAATAAAAATTTTATGACAAAAAAATTAAAATTTCCTCAAACATTAGCCAAATATTTGGATAAAGCAAAAGCCAAGTATAATATATTGGAACATAAAACCGTGTACACGGCGCATGATGTCGCCGCGACAATGAATAAAAAATTAAATGAAGTGGTAAAAACTTTGTTGGTGGCGGTTGGAAAAGATTATTATTTAGCGATTTTACCGGCTGATCACAATTTGGATTTTAAAAAATTAGCCGAGCAGATTAGCAAAACAACCGGCAAAAAAATACAAGCTGTTAAAATTCCCGGTGAAAATGCAATGAAAAAATTGTTAAAAATTAAAGCTGGAGCAATAAGCGCTTTTGGCGGTTTTCATAAATTGCCAGTGGTTATGGAAAAAAATTTGAATAAAATAAAAAAAGCGATTTTCGCTTCAGGCAGTTTTAATCATTCAATAGAAATGGCAGTAAAGGATTTTGTTAAATTAGAAAACGCGGTTTTATGTGGTTTTGGAATTAAAAAGAAAGTTGTGTTGGTTAAGAAAAATAAGATAAATAAGCCACCCAGAGGGCGGACAGCTCTTGGCCGAAAAAACAAAAAAGCAAAAAAATAAATTTTTTATTGTTTGAGTTTCGTGAACCCAAACATAAAATTATTAAAATTAAAATTTATGGAATTAAAAAATTTAAGCAAAAGGGCTGTTGAAATTAAAAAAAGATATTCAAAAATAGAATTGGATAAATTCGGTAAAGAATGGACCAATACTCAAATTATGCAAGGTTTTGTCGGAGATGTTGGCGATTTAATGAAATTAATAATGGTAAAAGAAGGAATAAGGGAAATCGAAGACGTTGATAATAAAATAGCCCACGAATTAGCGGATTGCTTATTTAGTATTTTAGTTTTAGCGCAAAGATTTAATATAGATATAGAGCAGGCATTTATCAAAACTATGAATGAATTAGATGAACGTTTAAAAAAATATAAAAGGGGACTGTCCCCGAAAAACGATGACTAAAAACCAGCATAGTTGAGCGAAAAAAATGATCTATTTTTAAATTTAGCCACTTTTTAATCAATTTTTTTAAAATGAAAAATTTAATTGAAAAAATTGAAAATAATGTTGATCTTAAAAATATTTATAATAAACTTTTAGATTATCTTTCTAAAAGAAATTATTCGGAAGAAAAATTAATTCAAAAAATAATAAATCTTAAAAAATATTATCCTCATTCTCAACGTTATCAAAATTATAATCGAGAAAACACAAAAATCGCCATATCTTTAATTAAAGAATATGGTTTTTTAAATGAAAAAGAATACGCCCGCAATTTATTAAATTATCTAATTAACAAAAAAGACGGTTTAAAACGAATTAGACAAAAAATGTTAAACCGTTTAATTAAAAAAGATATTGTCAAAAAAACAATTAGTGAATTTAGAAAAAAATTCAAACAAGATTTAACGCGAATTATTGAATTAACCAAATTAAAACGCGAGCAGTTGCAAAAAAAATACAAAAATGATTGGAAAAAAACCAGCCAAATTAACAATAAACTTTATTTATTTCTTCAACAAAAAGGATATAATGGCGATGAAATAACTGAGGTATTAAATGCAGAATGTAAAAAAATGTAAAAATAAAAAATCAATCCGCCAGTTGGCGGACCCAAATCCCAATATCAAATATCCAATAAGATCCCAAAATCTCAAATCAAAATAAATCCCTCACCTTTTAGTACTAATTAAAATTATTTTCAAATAACTCAAAAAGGTGAGGGATAAATTATGTTATTTTTTGGGATTTTGGGTTTGGAATTTTATTTGGCATTGGGATTTAGATATTGGGATTTATACTTTAATTTTTGTCACCCAGAAAGTGACCAACCTCTAGCTGGCATTGTCATTTTTCATTTTGATATTTACATTTTACATTTTTTATTGTTCGTTACGGGTTACTTTAAATTTTGACATATGATAAAATTTTTGAAATTTTTTAAAAAAATTATTAACTTCTTCCTTGACCTTCTTTTTCCCATTAAATGCGTTGGGTGTCAGAAAGAAAATGTTTGGCTTTGCGAAGAATGTTTTAAAAAAATTAATTTAAATTTAAAAAATTTTTGTCCATTTTGCGAAAAACCAGCTCGAATGGGATGCATTTGCCAACAATGTTTGGCTCATTCTCCTTTAAAAAATATTTTTATTACGTCTTCTTATGAAGAAAAAATTTTTAAGCAAGCCATTCATATTTTTAAATATAACCATATTCGCGATTTAGCCAAACCGCTTGGAAAAATTATTATAGATTTTCTTTATCAATCAAAATTAAATTTTTTGTTTAATGATTCTTATTTTTTGGTTCCAATTTCTCTTCATCGAAAACGTTTATTTGAACGAGGATTTAATCAATCGGAATTATTAGTTCAAGAAATTGCCAAAGAATTTAAACTTTCTATACTTAATAATGTTTTAAAACGAACACGCTACACAAAATCTCAAACAAAACTCAAAGAAAAAGAAAGGAGAAAAAATATCAAAAACGCTTTTGTTTGTATTCAACCAGAAATTGTTAAAAATAAAAATATTATTCTTTTTGACGATATTTTTACCACCGGATCTACTTTACGAGAAGCGGCTCGTGTGTTAAAAAAAGCTGGGGCTAAAGAAATTATTGGTTTGGTTTTAGCGAAAGGATAAAATAAAATGTAAAACATTTTATAAATCCCAATGACCAAATCCCAATATCCAATAAAATCTCAAACCTCAAAATTGAAAATGATAAATGATAAAAAATAGACAGAAATAAAGAAAAATAGTAGAATAGTTTATTAGTTTATTAGTTTATTAGTTTATTAGTTTATTAGTTTTAATATTTTTTAAAATTTAAAATTTTCTAAAAGCTAAAAGCTAAAAGCTAAAAGCTAAAAGCTAAAAGCTAAAAACTAAAAGCTAATTATGGAGAGATGGCTGAGTGGTCGAAAGCGGCACACTGCTAATGTGTTGTTCTAGTTTTTTACTAGGACCCAGGGTTCGAATCCCTGTCTCTCCGCCAGTTGGAAAATAAAGCAGTTAGCTCGCCAGCCGATTTTAAGCGCAAATTGGAATTTTTTATCTTTGCCACGCTACTGCGGGGCTGGCTAAAAGCGGGCTTCCCTTATTTTTAATTGGACTGTTTCCGTTTTATTTGTTATCATATTTATGAAGGGTTATAGCTACCGCAAAACAAATTCGGGTATTTTGTAGTTAAAGGTTCTGTTGCGAATATGTTTTTCAAATAACATTCTTGTTTCTTCAAATGAATGTAAATCAAGATTGCCCAACATATTTTTTCCAGAATTCCAAACATGTTCCTCTGGATTAACATCCGGCGCGTAAGGCGGAAAATTAATCAGGTAAATGTGTTCAAATAAATTTCCTTTTATAAGTTGCTCTCTTAAATCTTTTGATTTATGCCAGCCAGCATTATCCCATAAAATACAAATTTTTTTATTTTGATATTTTTTTGACAATTTTTTTAATGCCTTAATTATTTCTCTTGTTTCTTGCCAAGCCAATCTAATTATATGAGCTTTTTTATTTTTAAGATTTAAAGCTCCAAAGTAATTTTGATATTTATTGCTTTGATGAACTTTAACAATTGTTTTTTCATTTTTCTTTAACCAAGCTCTTCTAATTTCTGCTTCCCAAGTAATTCTGGTTTCATCGGCTGTTAATACTTCCCAATCATCATCATTTAAATATTGGAGTAATTCCTCGTGAATTTCCTTTAATCTTAGGTTAATTTGGTCTTTATCTCTTTTAATATCAAAAGGTGTTGGCAACTTAAAAGACAAATCATGAAATTTAAGTAAATAATAATATGATCTATTTGATTCATAAACTATGCCAAATTCGGCTTTGATATATTTTTTAATTGTTGGCACATCCCAGAATTGTTTGGGTAATCCTTTATCAGATGGCGGATTTTTTAAAATTTGTTCAATTTCTTTTCTTTGTTCTCTGGTTAATTTAGAGGCATTGGTGTTGATAATCCTTTTTGATTAAAATCATTTAACCACTGGCGAATAGAATCATCTTTTCTCATAAGTATGAGAGCGATATCTTTAACCGACCTGCCTTGATCGGCTAAAAGTAAAACATGAGCTCGGTCTCGAAGTAATATGCAAGCCGAACTTTTATAATATCCTTTTAATATTTGTTTTTCTTGTTTTGTTAATTGACGCATTTGTATCATACGCCAATATTGTATCAAATATTTATAAAATTAGCTAAAATTATTATAAAATTATTATTATAAAAACCCCGAATTTGTTTTGCGGGGACTATAGATTATTAGAAATTATTTAAAAATTAAAAATTAAAAATTAAAAATTTGCGAAATTTGTTTTTATAAATTTTGTCTATTTCATTGTCTACAACTTGTGGATAAAAATAATAAATAACAATTGACATATTTTAAAAGGTAGATATAATTATTTTGAATTAAATTATTTTTTATGTTATTTTAAAGTATTTTTTATGCAAAAAATTAGAAAAATTAACTTAAGTTTTTTAAAACGGTTTTTAAAATAACTAATAAAATTTATTTATTATTTGTTTTAAAAACCGCCCTCAAGGCGGTTTTTAAAATGTTCTTTGACAACAAAATAGTGATTTTAAATTCTAGTTAGAGTCAAAATATATATTTACCCACTCACCTTTTTTTAAAAAGGTGAGGGGTTTATTAAGGTATATAGTGGATGTCTTGATATTAGAAGCCGATGAAGGACGTAGTAGCCTGCGATAAGCTTCGGGGAGCTGGCAAGCAAGCTTTGATCCGGAGATTTCCGAATGAGGAAACTCAACGTTGTAAAACAACGTTACCTGCCCAAATTTTTGGATTTTTAAAAAGCAAAAGGTCTCCTTTAAATAAAAAGAAGACCATTTGATGTTATACTGAGAAGATGCTTGTCTTGAGCTCTTATTATAAGATTTATTTTCGACTAACCCTTAAGGGTTGTCTAAAATAATATGGATATCAAACCGCACCTATCTTCTCACATATCCATGCTGTTGTATAACATCACCAATAATCATAGCAGATTAAAAAAAGTTTGTCAATGGAGATCTGTTGAAAAGTCTAAAAATTTGGGCGGGAGGAAACCCGCTGAACTGAAACATCTAAGTAGGCGGAGGAAAAGAAAACAAAAGTGATTCCCTGAGTAGTGGCGAACGAAAGGGGAAAAGTCTAAACTTTCTTAATGTTAAAGGCCGTAAACCGTTGTTAAGAAAGGGTTATAAGAAAATTATAGCTAATATTTATGGTGTTGGGATAAAAATTATAATTTTCCTAGTTAAATGGTCTGGAAAGTCCAACTAAAGAAGGTGATAGTCCTGTAGGTGAAAGGGATTATATTTTTTATGATAATTTTCTTAAGTATCGCGGAACACGTGAAATTCTGTGAGAAGTTAGCATGACTATATGCTAAGACTAAATACTTCTAATAATCGATAGTGAACAAGTACCGTGAGGGAAAGATCAAAAGCATCCCGGTGAGGGAGATGAAATAGTATCTGAAACTATATACTTACAAAGAGTCAGAGCCGTACACCTTTTTTTGAGTGTTATTTATTAAAAAATTTTATAGTTTAACTTAAATAAAAATATAATAAGCATTTAGTTTAAAGTTTAAAATTAAAAGTTCAAAGTTAAAGTTAAAAATTAAAAGTTATAAATAATTAAAAACTTTTAACTTAAAACTGCGACTTTACACTTTGCACTTTAAACTT
>JACQWZ010000047.1 GCA_016209005.1 Candidatus Kuenenbacteria bacterium | reverse complement strand
TGGCTTTTTCTGTAATCATATAGGTATATTTATACCCATATTCATACAATTTTACAAATCCTTTAATACCTCTATAGATACTTTGTATTTTCATAAAGCTATGGCCTTATGGAGTCCAATATGTATCTGGCATTATGCATATTTTTATTTTTTTCTATGTGCACAATAGGCGGAAAAATAAATAAAAAACTTACTCTTTTTAAAAATTGCGACCTTATTAAAAATACCAAATTTTACAAGCCACAAATTAAAAAGGGCAAATATAAATATATCGCTTTTACAAGACAAGGAAGACCGGGAATATATGCCGGAATAAATCAATTTGGTTTTGGTATAGTAGCTGCGGATACATATACTAAAAAGAAATATAAAGCAAAACCTCACACAATTGATAATATTTTGAAAGGATATGAAAAGACTATTGTTGATTATAAAAACGTTGACGAGGGCATTGCTTTTCTTAAAAAATATTTTACTTCTAAAATATGAGCGCCTGATCTAATAATTGTTGGCGATAAGAAAAAAGTCGCGGTTTTTGAGTTTATTTCAAAAAATAAATTTGGAATAAAAATAATTAAAAGCGGAAATATTTTAAGAACAAATCAATTTAAAATTTTAAAAGGTGGAAAAATAAAAAATGAAGACCCAGAATCATATATAAGATATAATAATGCATCCAAAATCATTAACCAAAATATTTCGTTTACAAAATTATTAAAAAACCATCACGATGGTCCAAGTAAATTTTCAATTTGTAGACATGGTGAAAAGGGAGAATATAAAACACAGGCGAGTATAATAATGACTGCTGGAAAAAAAATTAAAGCATATTATATTATTAATAATTATCCTTGTAAAAAATCTTATAGGGAGATAGAATTATGTTAAAATTAATTAAAGAAATATCAAAAAAATCAAGAGTTGCTGGCACAGAACAATGTAATAAAGTTAGAGACATTTTAATTAAAAAATTAGAATCATTGGGCCATCAAATTGAAATTCAAAAATTGCCATTCATTGGCTGGGAGGTAATTGTAAAACCAAAATTAAAAATCAATAATAAAAACATAGAAGTTCTACCAGTTATTTGGAGTGGTTCAACAAAAGGAATACTTAAAGGAATATTAAAGGAGACGTCGAGTATAAAAACATTTGAGGCGTATAAATGGATTAGATACAAAATAGTTGATGGAATCAAAACAAAAGGATATGTTATCACAAGACCCGATATTATATGGTTACAGTTAATTGATCAAAAATCAAAACTGCCTTATTTTATGGTTCATCCTAAAACATATAAAAAAATTAAAGATAAGAAAAATATTAAAATCGAAGCGTCAATAAAATCCAAGTTCATTAAAAATCAATTTATTTACAATATCATTACAAAAAATAATTCAAAGAAAAAAATAATTGTATGCGCGTATTACGATTCAATTTTAAACGCTCCCGGCGCGAATGATAATGCTTCAGGTGTTGGCGCGTTAATGGAAATTGCCAAAACAAATAAAAATATACAATACATTTTATTTTCAGCTGAAGAATTTAATAAATATGGCTCTTATTCTTATGTTCGGTTATTAAAAAAAGAACAATTGAAAAAAATTAAATTGTTAATAAATATAGATATGGTTGGGTGTGGCAAACCTTTTTGTATTTGCTCAAAAAAAATCCAAAATACAATTAAAAAAATTTTACCAAAAACAACACAAATAATCACACATCCTAGTCCACCGTTTGATTATTGGCCTTTCTATAAAAAAGGAGTTGATGTTGTTTTTTTTTGGAGCGTCTCCTTATGATTATTGTCATTCTCCTAAAGATACAATTAACAAAATACAACTTAAGCCAATGAAAGAAATAGTTAGCTATATCAATAAAATCATTAAAATATATTCCTAATTTAAAGTAATTCTGCATTCTACATTCTGCATTCATTTTATGTACAAAACCATCAAAGATATAAATTTAAAAAATAAAAAAGTTATTTTAAGAGTAACTTATGATGTACCATTGAAAAAAAATGGAAATGGCTGGATGGTTGTTGATGATAGTAGAATTAAAATATCCATTCCAACCATTGATTATCTTTTAAAACAAAACTGTAAAATTATTTTAATTTCTTATTTAGGCAGGCCTCATGGCAAGGTGGCAGAAGATTTGCGATTAAAACCAGTGGTAAAAGAATTGATCCGCCAACTGGCCCTATTAAATAATACCAAGGGCAATTTAACAGGGCTGGCGGCAAAGAAAGTAAAAATTATTTATTTAAAAGATTGTGTTGGAAAAGAAGTTGAATATAAAATAAAAGAAATGAAACCAAGAGAAATTACTCTTTTAGAGAATACTCGATTTCATCCAGAAGAAGAAAAAAATGATTTAAAATTTGCTCAAAAACTCGCTAATTTAGGCGAAATTTTTATTAACGACGCTTTTGCCCAAAGTCATAGAATGTACGCTTCCACTGTTGGAATAACAAATTTTTTACCAAGCGCGATGGGATTAAATTTTGAAAAAGAAATAAAAATTCTCACAAAAATTAAAACAAATTCTAAAAAACCATTAGTAATTATTATTGGCGGAGTAAAAATTAATACTAAAATAGAGGTAATAAAAAATTTTTTAAAACAAGCGGATTGGATTTTAATTGGTGGCGTGGCTGGATTAATTTTTTTAAAAGAATTAGGATATAATGTGGGAAAACTTCCAAATGATACTTTAAAAAGTCAAACCAATAATTCAATAAAAAAAATTTTAGCTGAATTGTTGCCATTCGTCGGAGAAAAAATTATCTTGCCAATAGACGGAATAATTGAAAAAACTATTGGTTTAAAAAAACAAGCAAGAGAAATAGATATTGCTTTTTTAAATTCGCATGATTTATCAGAATGTTCAATTTTAGACATCGGTCCTCAAACAATTGAATTATTTTCTCAATATATTAAAAAAGTAAAAACAATTATTTGGAACGGGCCAATGGGATTATTTGAAAAAGAAAAATTTAGCCAAGGAACAAAAAAAATAGCCCAAGCTATTGCAGATTCTAAAGTCTACAGTTTAATTGGCGGCGGAGATACTGAAGAAGCGATTAGTAAATTTAATTTGGATGGAAAATTTAGCCATGTTTGCGTGGCTGGCGGAGCAATGTTAGAATTTTTAGCTGATAAAAAACTGCCAGGATTGGAAGTATTAAAAATTAAAAAGTAAAAAAACACTAAAAAATTTTCAAATCCCAATTTTCAATTTTCAATCAATTTTCAATTTTCAATTTTCAAACTTTAATGCATTAATTTTGTATTTTTATATTTTATTGTTTGAAAATTAATTCATTTAGTCATTTATTGAAAATTGGTTATTGAAAATTGAAAATTTTGCAAAATTTGTCCGATAAATTTTGCCTATTTCATAATTTCTACAAGCTACAAGCTAATTCCTACAAGCTAATTTTATGTTGGACATTAAATTTATCCGTGAAAATTCGGATTTAATAAAAAAGACTTGTGAAAATAAACGAGTTAATGTTGATATTGACGGGCTTTTAGAATTGGATAAAAAAAGAAAAAAATTTATTCAAAAAATAGACGAATTAAGAACTCAACGAAATAAAATCGCTGAAAAAATAAAAAAAGATTTTTCAAAAAAAGATAAATTGATTCAGGAAGGAAAAAATGTCAAAGAAGAAATATTAAAACTAGAAAATGAGTCAGAAGAAACAGAAAAAAAATTTAATCAATTAATGTATTTAATTCCAAACCCTCCTTTGCCAGATGTAAAAATAGGACGCGGAGAAGAAGATAATGAAATTTTAAGGCATGAAGGCGAAATCCATAAATTTAATTTTGAACCACAAAGCTATGTTGAATTAGCTGAAAAATTAGATTTAATTGATATTAAAAGAGCGGCTAAGGTTTCTGGAAGCAGGTTTGGTTATTTAAAAAATGAAGTAGCTTTATTAGAATTCGCTTTAATTCAATTTACTTTTCAAAATTTAATTAAAGAAAATTTTATCCCAATTATTCCACCAATAATGATAAAGAGACATTCAATGGAAGCAATGGGATATTTAACGCGCGGAGAAGAAGAAATTTATTACTTGCCAAAAGATGAATTATATTTAGTCGGAACATCTGAACAATCAATTGGTCCAATGCATTGTGATGAAATTTTTGAAGAAAAAAATTTACCAAAAAGATATTTGGGTTTTTCTTCTTGTTTTCGCCGAGAGGCTGGATCATATGGCAAAGACACAAAAGGAATTTTGCGAGTTCATCAATTTGATAAATTAGAAATGTTTTCTTTTTGCAAACCAGAAAATTCAGAAAAAGAACATGACTTTTTTCTTTTAATGGAAGAAAAATTAGTTCAACTTTTAAAAATACCTTATAGGGTGATAAAAATGTGTACTGGAGATTTGGGAGATCCAGCTGCTAAAAAATTTGACTTAGAGGCTTGGCTGCCAGGACAAAATGAATTTAGAGAAATTACTTCAACTAGTAATTGCACAGATTTTCAAGCGAGACGATTAAATATTCGCTACCGAAATAAAAATGGCAAATTAAATTTTGTTCATACTTTAAACGGAACAGCTTTTGCTATTGGTCGAATTATTATCGCAATTTTAGAAAATTATCAACAAGCTGACGGTTCAATTAAAATTCCAAAAGTTTTACAGCCATATATGGGTGGAAGGGAAATTATTAATGCATAATTCATAATTCATAATTCGTATTCTATGGACCTTATAATGTTTGGGATGAATAATTTTTCAAGATGGTTTGAAAAAGAAACATTTAATCGTAACGCTTATATTTTGAAAAATTTATTAGAAGACAAACGAATTGGAAAAATTCTTTATATTGATTTATTGCCTCGCACAATAGAGCAGGGAATTAAAAGTTATATTAAAAATCAAGTTTTAGGATCTCGAGAAAAAATTATTTATCGGAATTTTTTTAGTATTTGCCGTCAAATTAAATCCGCCAGTTTTTTAAATATATCTAAAGGGTTTTTTATTTATTCAACAGTTGATTCTGTTTTTAGAGAAGAAATAATGATTAAAAAAATAAAAAAATTACTTAAAAAATTAGAATTTAAAAATATAATTCTTTGGTCATGCAATCCAATGTTTTGCGAATATTTTGGAAAATTGGGAGAAAAAATATCTTGTTTTGACACAATTGATAATTGGATAGAATATCCAGCTTATGGAAATCAGAAACAAAGACTTGAAAAAAATTATAAATTAATTAAAGAAAAAGCGAATATTATTTTTACTGTTTCTCAAAAACTTATTGATTTATTTTTTCAAGATAGAAAAAATGTTTATTGTGTTCCGCAAGGCATTGATTTAAGCAGATTTCAAAAAGAATTAATTTGTCCAGAAGATATTAAAAAAATTTCACATCCCATTGTTGGTTGCGTTGGCGTGATAAATAATCGTTTAGATTTTGATTTAATTTCTAAAGTAATAGAAAAAAATAGAGATTTAAATTTTGTTTTTATTGGACCAATTTGGCAGGATAAATCCAGCACCTTCCTGCAAAATATTAAAATTCTACAAAAAAAATTTCACTCAACGTCACTTTCAAAACAAAAATGGCAATGTTTTCATCCCTGTAAAATATTTTGGAAGGTGCTGGATAAATTTGTAAAATCTGAAATAAAAAAATTATCTTGTTTTAATAATGCGTATTTTTTAGGACCAAAACATTTTAATGAGGTGCCCGCTTATATCAATCAATTTGACGTCTGTTTTACTTTCTATAAAGTAAATTTAAGCACAAAATGCGGCGATTCAATGAAAATGTGCGAATATTTGGTTCTGGGAAAACCAATTATCGCGACAAATACCGGCGGAGCGAAAAAATTTTCCAATTTAATTGAAATAGTTAATAACGAAGAAGAATTTAATATCGCCTTAAAAAAATGTTTAATAGAAAAAGATGTCCGCCAGCTGGCGGATAAAATAAAACGGATAGAAGAAGTAAAAAAATATGAATGGAAAAAATTAGTTAGAGGGATGTTAGATAAAATAGATAAAGTCAATCGCTAATTTATTAACACAAATAAATGCTAAATATAAATAGTTAAAAGTTTGAAGTGTAAAGTGTAAAGTTACAGTTTTAAGTTTAAAAGTTAAAAATACCGTTATTTTAAGTTTTGAGTTGTTATTTTGCGTTTTACATTATTAGTTATTGTTTTTTTGTTTTTTTGTTTTTTTGTTTTCTATGAAAATAAAAATCGCCGGGGTTGTTACTTTATATAAGCCAACCTCAAATGTCATTGATAATATTGATTCTTACATTGATGATTTAGAAATTTTATTTGTCGTTGATAATTCGGATAAAAAAGAAATAGACATAATAAATATTTTAAAATCTAAAAAAAAGATTTATTATATTGATAATCACGGAAATCAAGGAATCGCTAACGATCTTAATGTTGGCGCTCAAAAAGCTATTGAAAATGGGTATGATTGGCTATTTACTATTGATGCTGACAGTAAGGTCTCTTCAAAAATGATTCCTTCTTTGGTAGAATGTTTAAGTTTTTATGATCAAAATAATATTGGAATTATTTCGCCTATTCATAAAAATAAATATGGCAAACTTTCAGGAAAAATAGCAAAAAATGAAGTGAGTTCAAAAATATTAATTACCATGACCTCGGGAAACTTATTAAATTTAAATGCTTATAAAAAAGTTGGACCATTTATGGAAAAGCTTTTTATTGATTTTGTTGATAATGAATATTGTTTACGCCTTAATCTAAATGGTTTTTTAGTTATTCAAGTAAATAACGCTATTTTAGAACATAATTTAGGAAATCAAAAAAAATATTTTTGCTTTTATCCAACAAATCATCCTCCAATAAGACGATATTATATAACTAGAAATAGATTTTTTGTAATCAATCTTTATAAAAAGAATTTCCCAAATTTTTATAAAAGCGAAATTAAAAAATTTTATAGAGAATTAATTGGAATTTTAATCGCTGAAAAAGATATTTTATTAAAAATAAAAGTGATAATTCTAGGCTACATAGATTATCGCAATGGCGTATTTGGAAAAAAAGACCCGCAAAATTTAAATCGACTATCTTTAAAACAACTACTGATAAATTTATTTCAAATTAAAAAAATAAAACATTAAAACAAAAGCAACTGATGGTAAAAATGTAAAATGACAATGCAAAATTTAAAATATAAATCCCAATATCCAAATCCCAATTTGTCCTGTTAAATTCTGTGAAACAGAAAATTTTATTAAGAATGAAATTATTTAACAGGGTGAACAAATAAAATTCCAAACCCAAAATCCCAAAAAATAACATAATTTGTTTTGATTTGAGATTTGGGATTTTATTGGATATTTGATATTGAGATTTGTGATTTAAATAATTTGATTTTTAATTTTACATTTTTAACTGTCATTTTTAACTTTGATTTTTGCATTTTACATTAACTTGTCCTGCTTCGGTGAATTATATTCATTATTCATTGCGCAAGTTACTAATTTATATTTTATGTCCATAACTTTTGTCAGTAAATTAACGCTCTATACTTTTTTCGCTTCTATTTTTATTTATCTTCTTTCCTTTCTTGGTTTTTTAAATCCAAGAGTGGAAATTTTTGGATTTTTTTTAATAATTGCCACTCTTATTGGATTAAGTTTTTGGAAAATAGAATACGGCCTTTTATTTCTTGCTTTTGAATTTTTGGCTGGCATTGACGGACATCTTTTTGAATTTAAAAGCCTTTCAATTCGTTTTGTTTTATTCGCTATTTTTATGTTGGTTTGGTTAATTCAAAAATTGCAAAATTATCAATCTTTAAAATTACAAATAAATCCAGCACCTTTTTGTCAAAAAATTACGCCCTACAGAAAAATTATATTAAACCATTCATCTCAACAACAAACTACAGAATATTATGAAAGGTGCTGGATAAAAAATTTCACAAAATCATTCTTTTTTAAACCCTTTGCTTTTACTTTATTTTTTATCACCTTGGCGGGAATAATAGGAATAATAAGAGGAAATTCTTTTAATTTAATTTTCGCGGATTTAGTTTGTTATAGTTATCTTTTATTAATTTTTCCATTTTTTGATTTAATTTCTAATTCAAAAAAATACTGGATAGAAAAAATATTTCAAATATTTAGCGGAGCTATTGTGGCAACCAGCACCTTAACCATGACAACGCTTTATTTATTTGCTAGTCATTCGGCGGTTCATGGAGGAATTTATTATCAATGGTTTAGAGAATACGTTATTGGTAAAGTCGCCACGATGAATAATAATTTTTTTCGAGTTGTCATGTCCGCGGATATTTTAACTCTGATTTTTTTTCTGATTATAGTTTCAATTTTATTTTTTACCCCTCACCTCATAAAGCCTCAACTCTTTAGAGTTAGTATAAAGGATGCATTAAAAAATTTTTTTCACAAAAAACTCTGTACTTTAGCGCGAGGTAAGGGGTTTAATTTAAAAAATTTCCACCAACTGGCGGATAAAAAATATTTAGCAAATACACAATTGCCTTGGCTTATTTTTCTGGGAATTTTATCAAGTATCGCTTTAACTATCAGTTTTACTCGAAATTTTTTTTTAGGATTTATTATTAGTTTTATTTTTTTGTGTTTAATTTTAAAAATTCCATTAAAAAGAAAAATAATTTTTTCTGGTTGTTTAATTGTAATTTTTTTATTAGAAAGTTTTTTAATTTTTTATTTGTGCAATCACAAAAATATTCAAACTAATTTTTTATTTTTAAATGACAGAATAGAAACAATTTTTAATCCAGAAACAGAAGCGAGTTCTATTACTAGACTTGAACGACTTAACGCCAGTTTTAAAAAATTAAAAGAACATCCTATTTTAGGCTCTGGATTAGGTTCTGAAATTGTCGCTTATGATTATGCGATAAAAAAAATTATAAAAACTCCCCATATTGATTGGGGTTATTTAGAAAATTGGATTGATTTAGGGTTATTTGGTTTTTTGAGTTATTTTTGGTTTTTAGGAATATTGTTTTGGCGAGGAGTTAAAAAAATTTATTATTCAATAAATAATTGCGATTTTTATTTAGGAATTTTAATTGGTTTATTTTGTCTTTTCGCTATTCATCTTTTCGGTCCATTTTTATTCTACCCAACCGGAATTTTTTATATCTTGCTTTGTTTGATGATTTTTATTTAATTTTTATGTCTAAAATATCAATAGTCATTGCCACTTTTAACGCTAAAAAATATATTTCGCATTGCCTGAATTCTGTTTTTGATCAAACTTTTCAGGATTTTAAGGTTGTAATTGTTGACAACGCTTCAACAGATGAAACTATAGAAATAATTAAAAAAAATTATGGATCACAAATTATAAATCACAAACTAAAATTGATTGAAAATAAAAAAAATTTAGGATTTTGCGGCGGATATAATTCTGGAATTCGCGAAGTCATTGAAGATAGCGAATATATTTTGCTTTTAAATCAAGATATTATTTTAGAAAAAAATTATTTAGAAGAAATAATAAAATTTTTAGAAATACATTCGAAGGCTGGCGCGGTGATGGGCAAACTTTATCGTTGGGATTTTGATAAAAATGAAAAAACTAATATTATAGATTGCGCTGGAATAACAATGTTTAAAAATCGTCGAGCCATTGAAATTGGACAAGGTGAAGAAGATAAAGGACAATATGATCAAATAAAAAAAATATTTGGAGTAACTTGCGCCTGCGCTGTATTTAACTCCCAAGCCTTAAAAGAAATAGGCATTAAAAAAACGTATAATCCAACAGGATTATACGATGATGAAATTAATAATATTGAATATCTTGATGAAGATTTTTTTGCTTACAAAGAAGATATTGATATTTCATTGCGCTTGCGACTTTATGGTTGGTCTTGTTTTTATTTACCGCAAGCAAAGGCTTATCACGATCGAACAGCAAAAAGAGAAAAAAGTTTAAGCGATGTTAGCGCGGCTTTTAATAGAAAAACGAAAAGCAAATTAATAAATTATCTTTCTTATAAAAATCATCTTTTAATGTTGATAAAAAATGAATTGTTAAGTAATTTTATTTTGCATTTTCCTTGGATTTTCTTTTATGAATTAAAGAAATTTGTTTATCTTTTGTTTTTTGAATTTTCAACTTTCAAGGCTTTGTTTAAATTTTTTCAACAATTGCCACGAATTTTAAAAAAGAGAAAGATCATTGTGAGCCATCGGAAAATAAACGCCAGGGAAATGAGAAAATGGATGGAATAGGCGAAAATTTAGGAAAATTTTCACAATTTCTAATTTTTAATTTCTAATTTCTAATCAATTTTTAATGATTTAATTTTTTAACAAAAAGAATTTTTTTAATTTAGTGTAAATTAAAATTGTTAATAAATCTAATAAAATAATACAAATAATACTTAAAATAATTTGCCAAATTAAATTAATTAAATAAACTTTATCTAAAATAAAATTAAATTCATTGATTTTAATCAGATAGAAAAAACTAATAAAAAGTGCTAAAATAAAATTATAACTTAAAACGCCAATAAATCCGATAACTGGATATGTAAAAAAATGATGCTTGCTAAAATAATTATTAAAAATATTTTTAATAATTATTACTGTTAAAACCAAAGAAATAATTGAAGAACCAAATTGAAAATTTGAATAAATATCTAACAAAAATCCGCCAACTATCGCGCCAATTAAAGATAAGGGATAATTTGTCGCTGTTGTAAAAATAATTATAATTAAAAGTAAATTTATATTTTTTAAAAAATCAAAATGAGACAAAAAACTCATTTGAAAAATACTAATTAAAATTATTAATAAAGTATAACAAAATATTTTTACCCCCTTAGATATTTTTAATTTTGGTAATGTTTGCATATTTACCCTGTTAAATATTTTATAATGTTTGTGTATTTATCCCATTCGATATTTAATTTATTATCTAACGGGGTGAATGAAATGATTATATACTGGTTTTGTTTTAAATTTCCCTAAAATAAATTTTCAAATTTTATAGAATTAAATTTATTCCGGTTTAAATATTTCAAACAATCTTTTATCAAAACAGAAAAATCTTTTTCTAATCTGT
>JACQWZ010000036.1 GCA_016209005.1 Candidatus Kuenenbacteria bacterium | reverse complement strand
GTAATATAGCCTCAAATGGCATTATACTTATCATGTATGGTACCAGGTAAAAGCAGGACAGAGGTGGCAATTTATAATACGTCTCTAAGAGACAAATTCAAAATAGCCTCGCCTCATCCCGCTCTTACCATATTCCAAAAAATGTAAAAGAACAATATCTCGCTTAATAATTATTTAATAATAATTTAATATACGAATTTATAATTTCAGGACTTACGCAGTTTAATCAAAAAATGGCTAAAGTTAGCGAAAATTGAATTTTTGTTAATTTTTCATTTTTAGCTAATATTAGCCAAATGCACATTAATAGTGCGTAACTCCTGAATTTATAATTTGCAAAATTTGTCTGACAAATTTTGCTTATTTTATTATGAAAATATTACTTAATATTTTGACTCATGGCGACGAAAGAATCGGGTTGAAAGTTGTGAGAGAGATACAAAAATTAAATATTGATAAAAAAATTTTATTTGTTCAAGTTGCGAACAAGAAAGCTTTTAAATCTAAAAAAAGATTTATAGAGCAAGATCTCAATCGCTCATTTCCTGGCAAGAAGAATGGAAATTATGAAGAAAGACTTGCTTATAAATTATCTACTACTATAAAATCTGTAAACCTTGTACTTGATATTCATTCCACTAGAAGTGAATTAAAAGACGCTATCATCGTGACCAAGCTTGATGGTGAAACTTTAAAATACGTTAAAGCGATTCAACCTAAATATGTGTTAGTCATGAATGCGACAAAAAATAATGCGCTTATTTCTCAAGCAAAAATTGGGATTGCTTTTGAGTATGGTAAAGATAATGATCCTAATGTATTAAAAAAGATTGTCCAGGATATTAAGAGAGTGTTCTATTATATTAGCCTAATCAACGTTAAATTGCACAAACGAAAGCAGATAACAAATTATTTTAATGTAATTTCTGAAATTAAAAAACCGAGAGGTTATAAGCTACTCAAAAAAATAAAAAATTATAAGTTAGTTTATAAGGGAGAGGCATTTGCATGTAGGGGCGATAATTATCTTATTGCAGAGGAAGATTTTTATCCAATTCTTTTTGGCGAAAAAAATTATAAAAATATATTTGGCTTTATGGGTAAAAAATTAGAAAGTCGAAAAATTTTTTAAGCCACTTATTAAGGCTACAAAAAAACAAAATTAAAAAGAGTAAGTGTGGCGAAAAAAATAAAGGGGCTTAGCTCCTTTTTATATTAGCATTTCAAACGTTGAACATATTTTAAAAAAGGCGCCAGTTATCTTTTTCAAACTCCATTAAACCCTACCACTTGAATTTTTTTATAAGGCGCAAAAAATGCTTTTTTCTTTTCAATTCTATCTTTGGTTGTAAGTTGTAAGGTGATAGTCACCTTTTTTAAAATTTGTAATTTTGATTTTTAATTTTTGAGTTTTAAATTTCTGTCTGGTGCCCGGGGCGGGAGTCCAACCCGCACGACCGTAAGGTCAAAGGATTTTAAGTCCTTCGTGTATAGCAGTTTCACCACCCGGGCTTATAAATTCAGAATTCAGAATGTAGAATTTAGAATTCAAAATGTACAAAAATTTTTAATTATAAAATAGGCAAAAATTTAAGAAAATTTTTGCAAATCCTAAATCCCAATATCTAAACTCTAAACAAATACAAAATTCAAATATCTAATATCAAAACAAATTATTTTCTTTTAAATTATATTGTTTTAGATTTTGGATTTT
>JACQWZ010000025.1 GCA_016209005.1 Candidatus Kuenenbacteria bacterium | reverse complement strand
TGTAAAAAACAATCGCATATAACAATTGTATCACAAAAAAAGGTCGAAATTTTTAAAAAATCATCTGCTCCTTTGGCAACATTTTTAGTTGCAGAGCCGATGAAAGTTCGGCAACATTCCTTAATTGCTTGACACGATTTTACTCGCACTCAATTTGATTTTTAAATTATTTTTTGTTAATCTTTAAACAATTCTGCATTCTACATTCTTAATTCTGCATTCTTTTATGGACAAAACTTATAATCCACAAATCTACGAAGATGAAATTTATCAAAAATGGGAAAAATCGGGATTTTTTAATCCGGATAATTTACCCTGTGGAATTCGCAATGCGACTATTCAACAGGGTTTACTTTGCGAAAAAAACGCGCCTACTTATACAATAATTTTTCCGCCACCAAATATTACCGCTAAACTGCACATAGGTCATGCTTCTGTTATTTCTATTGAAGATTTAATGATTCGTTATCATAGAATGAAAGGTTATCGAACTTTGTGGTTGCCTGGCACTGATCACGCGGCAATTGCTACGCAAAATGTTGTTGAAAAAAAAATATTTAAAGAACAAGGATTAACTCGTCATGATTTAGGAAAAGAAAAATTACTTAAAGAAGTTTGGAAATTTTTAAAACAAACCCAAGCAACTATTTTGCATCAAACCAGAAAAATGGGAGCTTCTTTGGATTGGTCGCGAGAAGCTTTTACTTTTGATGATCAAAGAAAAAAAGCAGTTAGCCAAATGTTTGTTGATATGTATGAAGCAGGCGTAATCTACAAAGGAGAAAGAATTGTAAATTGGTGTCCGCGATGTCATTCAACATTAGCTGACGATGAAGTTGAATACAAAGAGCAAAAAGCGATTTTATATTTTTTCAAATACAATAAAGATTTTCCTTTTACAATTGCAACCACTCGGCCAGAAACAAAATTGGGTGACACGGCTGTAGCGGTAAATCTAAAAGATGAAAGATATAAAAAATATATTGGCAAAATTTATGAAATAGATTTTTGTGGCGTTTCTTTAAAATTAAAAATTATTGCTGACCGCGAAGTTGATATGAATTTTGGCGCAGGAGCTTTAGGAGTTACGCCAGCCCATTCTATGATTGACTGGAAAATGGCAGAAGAAAATGATTTAGAAATAAAAAAAGTTATAAATGAAGACGGAAATATTCATCAAGGATTTGAAAAATATTCCGGCAAAACTGCCCAAGAAGCGCGAAAAATGATTGTTAAAATTTTAAAAGAACAAAATTTATTAGAAAAAGAAGAAGAAATTAGCAATAATTTATCAATTTGCTATCGTTGTGGAACAGTAATTGAACCATTGCCATCAAAGCAATGGTTTGTCGCTGTTGATAAAAAAATTAAAAAATTAGAAAATAAATCATTAAAAGAAAAAGCAATTGAAGTTGTAAAAAAAGGAGAAATAAAATTTATCCCAGAAAGATTTGAAAAAAGATATTTGGATTGGATGGAAAATCTGCATGACTGGTGCATTTCAAGACAGATTTGGTTTGGACATGAGATCCCTGTTTGGTATAAAAAAACACAAAAACAAAAAGAAATTTATGTTGGCGTTGAAGCGCCTGAAGGTGATAACTGGATTCAAGATCCTGATACTTTGGACACTTGGTTTTCATCTGGGATGTGGATTTTTTCAACTTTGGGTTGGCCTGATACTTTTCAAAATGGCAAAAAAATAGGAGATTTAGCGAGATTTCATCCAACGCAAATGTTAGAAACTTGCTATGAAATTCTTACACTTTGGGTTTCACGAATGATTATGATGTCTTTATTTGCTGTTGGAGAAATTCCTTTTGAAAAAGTTTATTTACAAGGCACAATTTTAGATAAAAACGGCAAAAAAATGAGCAAATCAAAAGGTAATGGCATTGATCCAATTGATATAATTGAAAAATTTGGCGCTGACGCTGTTCGTTTATCAATGTTAATGGGCAGCACTCCGGGCAATGACTCGCGAATGAGCGAAGAAAAAATCGCTGGCTACAGGAATTTTGTTAATAAACTTTGGAATATCTCTAGATATATTACGCATAACGTGGAACGCATAACGCATAACGTAAAATTGAATTTTGAACAAAATTTAAGCTACAAGCTAACCTTGGCTGATAAGTGGATTTTAAATAAGTTTAATGTTCTAATTGGCGATGTAACAAATGATTTGGAGAAATATAATTTTTCGCAAGCTGGCGAGAAATTGCGCGAATTTACTTGGAATGATTTTGCGGATTGGTATTTAGAGGTCAGCAAGTTTGAAAAAAATAAAGAAAAAAATGAAATATTAATTTATATTTTGGAAAATTTATTAAAACTTTGGCATCCATTTATTCCATTTATCACGGAAACAATTTGGTCGGAAATGGGAAACAAGCAATTTTTAATGATAGAAAAGTGGCCCTTCTACGCTAAAGCTACGGAGAGCAAGCCCTCCTACAATTTTGAACTAATAAAAGAAATAATTATTGCCATTCGCAACGCTCGTTCGGAAAATAAAATTGAACCAAACAAAAAAATTAAAGCGATAATTTGCGCTGGAAAATATTTTGATTTAGTTGAAGAAAATAAAGAATTAATTAAAAATTTAAAAACAAATATTAACGAATTAGAAACACAAAAACACAAAAACACAAAAACACAAAAACAAAAAAATCAAGAATTTAAAAGCCCCCTTGATAAAGAGCCTGTCCCGAGCTTATCGAGGGAGGGTTTGGGGGATTTTAAACAAGAAAATCAGCTCAAACACGATAATAAAATGATTCGTGTTGTTGTTGATGATGATATTGAAATTTATTTAATTGGCGCGAAAGATGAAGAAAAAGAACAAATGAGAATTAATAAAAGAATTATTGAATTAGAAAAATTAATTTTAAATTTAGAAAAAAAATTATCTAACAAAGAGTTTATAAAAAAAGCGCCTGCCAACATTGTAGAAAAAGAAAAAGAAAAATTAAAATTATGCCAAGTGGAATTAAAAAATTTAAACCCCTCATCTTTTGGATTTTCTGAAAATAATTTTAAAAAAATGTCTAAATAATTTAAATTAGCTAACAAAAGGTGAGGGGTAAATTATAATTTTTTCTTCGTTAACATTTTTAATTCTTCATTAAATTCTTTAATCGCTTCGTTAATCGCTGGATGAAAATTTTCGTATAATTTTTTTTCTTTAACATAATTTCCGGCTTCCAACAATGAATCAAAAGTTCCAGCGTCTAACCATTTACCCTTAACTAATCCAACCTCTAATTCCCCTCTTTCTAAATACCAACTATTTAAATCAGTAATTTCAATTTCACCACGGCCACTTGGTTTCATTGTTTTTGCCGCTTTAATAACGCGATTATCATAAATATAAAGTCCAGCGACAGCATAATCGCTTATCCATTCCTTTGGCTTTTCTACTATTTTAATCGCTTGCATTTGTTTATTAAAAACCACCACGCCCAATCTTTCCGGATCTGGAACTTTCACCGCAAACACTTTTGCCCCGCTTTTAAAATTTTTAATATCTTCTGAAAAATCATCTTCAAAAATATTATCGCCTAAAATCATTGTCACATTATCGTTGCCAATAAAATTTTCGCCAACAATAAAAGCGTCGGCTAATCCCCGCGGAATTTTTTGAATTTTAAATTCAAGATGAATATCGTGTTTATCAAAAATAGAACCAAGAAGATTAACAAAATGCCCAGAATGTTCCGGAGCGATTATTATTAAAATATCTTTTATCCCACCTTTTACTAAAACATTCAAAGGATAAAAAATCATCTGCCGATCATATATTGGCAAAAGTTGTTTTGATGTTGTGGCTGTAAGTGGAAAAAGGCGCGTCGCCGTTCCACCAGCAAGTATTATACCCTTCATAAAAAATCAATTAACAAAATACAATCAACAATCAATTAACAAAATACAATTAACAATTAACAATAAAAAATTATTTTATAATTCTTTTTTCGACTGTCTCTATTGATCTCCATAACATAGCTCCTATTTCTTCTGCTAAATTTATAGCATAATTATAATCTTTTTCTTCT
>JACQWZ010000023.1 GCA_016209005.1 Candidatus Kuenenbacteria bacterium | reverse complement strand
AAAATGTTACTCATAACAGATTAGAAAAAGATTTTTCTGTTTTGATAAAAGATTGTTTGAAATATTTAAACCGGAATAAATTTAATTCTATAAAATTTGAAAATTTATTTTAGGGAAATTTAAAACAAAACCAGTATATAATGAATATTTTCAACATAACCTCCTAAGTTGGTAAAATAGCAATTTTTGGCATTAAGCAAAGAAATTGAATAAGGATTATCAACCACTCCTTTCCAATAATGAGTAATCGCTGGATGTGGAATAGTTAAATTTAATTTTTGAAATTGTTCAAAAAATGATTTATTAAAATCATAATCTCTTCCATAATCTTCTCCGCCCCATTTATCAGACCACCAATATTTTAAATCAAAAATTTTGTAAGGGGAATCCGGTGAAAATGTTGAAATAATTTTCTCGCCAGTTAGAGTATTTTCTTTTTTATAAAATTTCAAGATATTATTATAAAAACCAAATCTTCTTTGTTTTCGGCATTCTGGACACAATTTTGGCGGAGGAACTTGAAGCATTTTGTAAAACTCAATATCTTCCGCAAAAATATCAAAAACATTTTGGCATTGCTGACAAATTTTTTGATGAGGTTTTAAATTGTCTAATATTTCATTAAGGGCTTTGTTAAAATTGGGAGTTTTAGAATATTGATTTATCATTTTATTTTTAATTAATTAATTATTTATTAGTATTAATTGTTCACTTATCTTGCCATGGCAAGATAAGTGAACACATATAGATAATAAATAAACATACTAAGTAAAACGTTTTTTAATTTACTTTAAATTATGAAATGTAAAATATTATTAAATTCTTTCAAATAATCTAAAATCATCTAAGATAAAAGTATAAGATTAAATATAATAGCCAAAGATCACATGAAGCTTTATCACACGACGCTACATAGCTTTGTGCGACGTAGCGGCGAAGTGTGGCGGACTCGACCGGATTCGAACCGGCGATCTTCTCCGTGACAGGGAGACATGTTAACCACTACACCACGAGTCCATAAATTAGCTTCTTAGAAATTAGCTTTTTAGCTTCTTAGGTTAAATACCTTGAATTACGAAACGTAGTTTTTGTGTCATTGCGAGGAGGCTTCCGACGAAGCAATCTTATAATTAAGCCTAAAATATAGATTGCTTTGGATGCACTCGCAATGACAAACATGGGTTATTTTGCATTTCGTAATTCAAGATTAAATAAATAAAATTAAAAATTAAAAATTATTTTATCATTCTTTCACCTTATAATAAACTCTATTGCCAAATCGCAAATCAATATATTCTAAAGAAGATAATTTGTCTTTTATTTCTTGATCTAAAACTTTGCGTAAAGTATTTATTTGTTGATCTAAATCAGAAAAGAAAATATCAAAATAAATTTCAAAACCATCTTTGGCAACTACTCTTATTTCAGTTTTTTCTAATTTTTTATATTCTTCTTCTAAATTATTTTTAGAAACAATCGGTTGTTGTTGTGAAATAATTTTTTGGTTTTCTTTTTCATCAGTCAGCCGTGGGACCATTTTTTTTAAAACTGGAATTTTAAAATAACTTATTTCTATTTTAGTTTTTATTGGCAATGTTTTATAAAGAAATAAAATTGATTGAATTAATTTTTTAGAAACTGCCACTTCTTTAATTTTTAATTTTTCATCGGATTCATTATAAATTATAGGAAATTTTTTAAATTTTTCAACTAACTTTTCAGGCTCGCATTGTATAATATTTTTTAAATTTTCTTGTTCTTGTGTTTCTGTGTTAGATAGAAGCTGATCAGTTTTGAGCTGATTTTCTTGTGTTTTTGTGTTTTTTTTATTGTTAATTGTTAATTGTTGATTGTTGATTGTTTCAAGCGCCATTCCCGTTTCATCAAGAAAATAACATTTATCATCAGGGGTTATCCAAATTAAAGCGGAAATTTTTTCTTCTAAATTAATTTTAATCGTTGGTATCCATAAAGGATTTTTAAATTCTTTATGGATTTTTAATTTACTTAAATTATATTTTTGATTTAAATTATTTTGAAACGTTTTTTTATTAAAAATAAAAAGATTTTTTTGATTAAAGAAAAAAAATCTTTTCTGTTCAAATTGATCAAGGGCTATTTTTTTAATTTTTTCTTGAGGAATGTTTTGTGTTTTAGAAATTTCAAAATTTTGAATGTCAAAATAAGAAGAAAAAAATAAAAAATAAAAACCAATAATTAAGCACAAAAAAAGAAAGATTAAAAAAAACATCTTTCTTCTTTTTTTAATAATATTATTATAATATTGTCGAGAATTTTTATTTTGCGATAAAGATGTATTTTTATAACTTGAACGATGATAATCTAATTTAATCTTAGATTGTTTTTGCATAATTAATTTCCCTACAAGCTAAAAAGCTACAAGCTAAGAGGCTAGTTTTCTAATTCTCTCCCAAACAACCAATAAAGGACAAGCGACAAAAATAGAAGAATAAGTTCCGGCAATAATTCCGATAATTAAAGCTAAAATAAAATCTCTGACTGAAGCGCCGCCAAAAAAGAAAACAGCGAACAAAGACAATAAAACTGTTAAAGAAGTATTTATGGAACGAGCAATGGTTTCATTTATGCTTATATTCACCGTATCTTCAAAATCTTTGCCTTTTGATTTTAAAAGATTTTCTCTTAAACGATCAAAAATAATAATAGTATCATGATTTGAATATCCTAAAATAGTTAAAAGAGCGATAATAAAAGTAGCTCCAATTTCAATACCTAAAAAATGTCCCATTATAGAAAAAGCGCCTAAAGTAATAACTATGTCATGAACTAAGGCAATAATTGCGATTAAACCATATTTCCACGAACTAATTGGTTTAGATATTTTTCTAAACGCCCAAGCGATATAAATAATAATAATAATAATGGCTATGATTGTCGCGTTTATCGCTTTTTCTTTTGTCTCTTTTCCAATTGTTGGACCGATTGAAAAAAATTTCTTTTCTTCAATTTTCTTTTCTTTTTTATCAGTTGACGCAATTTCTTGCAATGTTGTTATTATTTTTTGATGTGTTTCTTCATCAATATTTTTTGTTTTAATAATTACGCCTTTTGAATTTGTAAATTGAACGCTGGTTTCTCCAAGATTTAAAGAATTAATTTTTTCTTTAATTTGTTCAACAGTTGGTCTGTTATTTTGAAATTCTACTTCCATTAAAGCGCCGCCAGTAAAATCAATATTTAATTTAAATTGCCAAAGAATTAAACTAAGAATGCTAACAATAATCAAAGCGCTTGAAATAGAAAAATAAATTTTACGATGCTGAATGATATGCATAAATTAATAATAATAAAATTAACTACAAATTTATTAACATTAATAAATTTAAAATAAAAAGTAAGTTTAAAATGCAAAGTGTAAAGTGAAAAGTTAAAGTTAAAAATTCAAAGTTGTAAATAATCAAGAATTTAAACTTTTAACTTGAGACTGTGACTTTTAACTTTAAACTTTTAACTATTTCGTGTTTTATATTACTGGTTACCGGTTACTCATTACGGGTTATTTTTCCTTAAATTATTTTATTTATTTTTAAAACCAAACGAACTAGTTAATATCAAAAGTGTTCTTGTAATTGTGATGGCGGAAAACATGCTGACTAAGACACCAATAGCTAGAGTAATTCCAAAACCTCGAACCATGCTTGTGCCAAACCAATAAAGAATAAAACAAGTAATTAAAGTTGAAACATTGCTGTCGCGAATTGAAAGCCAGGCGCGTTTAAATCCTTCCTCAATTGCCAAGGCCTTAGGTTTTCCAGCTTTTAATTCTTCTCTTATTCTTGAAAAAATTAAAATATTAGCGTCAACGGCCATTCCAATAGATAAAATAAAACCTGAAATACCCGCTAAGGTTAAAGTAACTGGGATTAATTTAAAAATAGCTAAAACAATCATTGTATAAATTCCTAAAGCGATGACAGATAAAAATCCTTTAAAACGATAAAATAAAATCATGTATAAAGCGACTAAAATTAATCCAATAATTCCGGCTTTTAAACTTTCTTGAATGGAAATTTTTCCTAAGCTTGGACCAATTGTTTGTTGACTAACAAGTTTAATTGGCACTGGCAGGGCTCCAGCGTTCAAACGTTTAATTAATTCTTGGGCTTCTGGCAAAGAAAAATTTCCAGAGATTACCGCTTGTCCGGTAGTAATCGCTTCTCTGACAACTGGAAGGCTAATTGGCGCGCCATCTAAAAATATTGCCACTGGTTTTCCTATATTTCTTTTGGTAATTTCTCCAAATAATTCTTTCCCTTCTTTATCAAATTCCAAACTAACTTGAGGCTCGCTGGTGTTAGAATCAAATTCTAAAGACGCTCTTTTTAATTGTTTCCCTGTTAATCCAGTATATTTCCAAGGATCTTTATAAGGAATATAATCTCTTTCTGATTTTGTTTTAATTAAAATATGACTCGCTTTAATTTCCTGAATTTTTTCTTTATCTTTTGTTGTTTCTCTTTCATCGGTTTTTAAAATAATATGATAACCAAAATCTGTTTTTACTAATTCTTTTGTCATTTCATTTTTCTTTAATTTTAAAACTGCTTCTTCAAATTGAGGTACCATCATTCCCTTACTAAACCAACCTAAATCTCCTCCTTTTTCTTTACTTGGACAATCAGAAAATTCTTTTGCTAAATCTGCAAAATTTCCTCCGTTTAAAACTTTTTGCAAAACATCATCGGCTTTTTTTTTGGCATTAGTATTATATTCTTCTATTTCTTTTTTTTGTTCCTCGGTTAATACGGGTGGGGGAGTGCTATCTTGTTCTTTAAATTCCAAAATAGGAGTTTGGCCAATCATTCTAATAGCTTGATTAACATCTTTAATTCCAGGTAATTCAATAATTATTTTTTCGCTTCCTTTTTCTTTGGTTGTTTGGATAATTGGTTCGGAAATTCCAAACATATCAATTCTTTTTTCAATCACATCGCGAACCGCCAAAATTGCCGCGCCTTGTTCTTTTAAAGGAATTTTAGAAACATCAGTTTCATAAACCAAATGAGCCCCGCCTTGCAAATCCAAGCCGAGATGATATTTTAATTCTTTAAAATATTTTCCGATTTTAATATCTGGTCCATTTGGCCAAACCACAACTCCAGCCAAACCAGCCAGAATCAAAATCCCGCAAAATATTAACCCAGTTTTTTTTCTTATAGACATAATAAAAATGCAAAATGCAAAAATTAGAATAAAAAATATTTGTCATTAGGAATTATTTGTTTTATTGTTTTTATGTTTTTGTGTTTTTTTGTTTTAGTGTTTTTTATTATAAACTATTTTCCAAAAATTGTAAATTTATTAAATGGCCAGGCGCGGATCCATGTTTTGCCAACAATAAATTTTCTTTCTAATGAACCAAAACTTTCAGCGCTTGAATCAAAACTATGCCCTCTATTATCGCCTAAAACAAAATATTCATCTTTCCCCAAAGTAATATCAATGTTTTTATCGACTTTATATTCTTCGGGGAGAAATTTATTTTCATCAAATATTTTCCCTTTTGGATTTTCTTTATTATAAATAGTAATTTTTTTATCAATAATTTTTACTCTTTCTTCTGGTAAACCAATGACTCTTTTTATAAAATAATCATTAAGACTTTTTGGATATTTAAACACTATTACGTCGCCTCTTTTAGGATTGTCTAATCGATAAATAAGTTTATTGATAATTAGATATTCGTGATTATGAAAATTTGGCTCCATTGAAGCGCCTTTGACATAAAATGGTTGAATTAAAAAATATCTAATTGGAATAACAATGGCTAAAGCAATTAAAGCCATTTGAATAAATTCTTTAATAAACGATCTCCATCCCTTACTTCGATCTTTATTTTGTAAAATTTGTTCTTTTTGCATAAAAAATTTAAGATTTAATAATTTATTTATGATTTCAAAAAATGTGTCATCTCGACCGAACAGGCTGTCTAATAACTCGATTTTAGAAAATTTGTGATGCTAAAATTAGCCAAAAAAATTTCAAAAAATCGTCAAAAGAGGGGTTTTTAGACAGCCTGCGAAGTCCCGACACTCTAGTCGGGACGAAGTGGAGAGATCCCTTGTAAAATAAAGAAAGGGATTCCTCCACTTCGTTCGTTCGCAGACTCACTCTCTTCGGTCGGAATGACAGAAATTTCTTCCCTAAAAGCTAAAAGCTATCAACTAAAAGCTCTTTAAATCACTTCCGCTAAATAGCATTTCTCACAGTAGACTATTTCTTTTCTGTCTGGACTATAAGTGGTTTCAAATTCATTTAAACAAGGTTGATCGCCATGAAAATGTTCAATCGTATTTTTGTAAATTCCATTGTCGGAGGTTGAACCTCCGCACATGCATTTTCTTTTCCATAATTTCAAAGGATTTCTTTGTTTAATTCTCTGATAATGCCGACAATTAGGACACAGTCTTGGCAAAGGCAAATTCATCTTTTTATAAAATTCTAATTCTGGTTCAATAATTTTAAAAGCCGTTGTACATTGAGAAAACTCCGCCTGTTGAAGACTGTCTTCAACAGGCTTGATATTGGCACATTCTATAATTTTATTTCGTTATAGCAAAAAGGTGATAATTCTGGTGGAAAAAATTCGCCATAACGATAAATAATTTCTTTGATTTTTAAATTTTCTTCAGTTTTAAATTTTGAGTTGTGGTTTTGAGTTTCAGGAGTTACGCACTATTAATGTGCATTTGGCTAATATTAGCTAAAAATGAAAAATTAACAAAAATTCAATTTTCGCTAACTTTAGCCATTTTTTGATTAAACTGCGTAAGTCCTGAGTTTTGAGATTTGAGATTTGAGTTTTAGAAATGTACGGCATTTCATTCATATGTTTTATAATCTTCGGCACTAATTTTTCATATTCTTCTTTTGTGTATTGTTTGTTTAAAATACAGTATTCTTTGTGACGAAGACCGACGCAGCCGAAAAGATTAGAAGAAGAATGACAATGGTTAGAATATTCTATGTTGCTACAATTTAAATAACACCTATAGCAAAATTTAATCCGATTAACACCACCTGCAACACTAGAGCATTCATAAAGTAATTCACTATTTTCTCCCCACAAAGTGCAATCATAACAATCACGAGCCGAAGGTGTAAAAAACATTTGTACATATTTACTATCTTCAACTTCATTTAAGTAATATCCGTTAAAAATGTTTTTAGAATGATTTATATATTCTCCTGAAACATTTATGTTATATCGTCCTTGGGAAAATTTCTCGATATTTTTTAAAAAAACATTTTTACTTTCTTGCTTTAAATTTTTAATTTTTTCATAAGAGCCGAGATTTAATTTCAGTAACTGTTTATAATATTCTTCTTTTGAAAATAGCTGATTAAATATATAATATTGTTTATTTCTAAGATTTATACAGCCAAAACAATTATTACATCCAACTAAGTTCTTTGAAAACCAGATTCAGGACTTACGCAGTTTAATCAAAAAATGGCTAAAGTTAGCGAAAATTGAATTTTTGTTAATTTTTCATTTTTAGCTAATATTAGCCAAATGCACATTAATAGTGCGTAACTCCTGAAGTTTGAATGATTCATAACAAAATTCCGAAAAATCAACTCGATTAACATCAAAAGAATCTTTCGTTCGATTTAATTCGGAACCATAAGTAGAATCTTCGCAATTTGTTGACATAAACAGCAAATAACAATTCTTTAAATTATTTGAACCGGCAGAATAGTCGCTATTTACCATGTTGTAAACTGTATGTGCTGGAATCGGAATTTCTAAAAGCATTTCTTTAAATTGTTGAAAGAATGGTTTAGTAAAATCATAATTTCGACCATAATCCATAGGATTCCATTTATCTGACCACCAAATATCTCGCTCATATATTTTTCTTAAAGAAGAATTTCCGAACACGGTAAATATCAAAAAAAAAAAAAAATCACTTTTTCTTTTATAGAGTATGCGATTATCTCTCCAAGTAAATCTCCTTACCATCCTGCACTCCGGACAAAAAGTTGGCGAAGGAACTTTAATTTTTTCATAAAATAAAAATCCTCGGGTTCTATTTGAAAATCACGAGAGCAATTCTGACAGATTTTTTGTGCTGATTGAGGCATAGTTTTGTAGTAATTATTTACATCACCCATCACCGTCATTGCGAGCTTTGTACTCAAAGCGAAGCAATCTAAAGCCAATATTATTAATAGAGATTGCTTCGTCGCAGACTCCTCGCAATGACGAAAACTATATTTGTGAATTCATAACATTCATTGTTTTTTGCAATATTATAGAGGTTATGAAGCAGTTACGTTTTTTAATAAAAAATAAAAAATCAATATTTAGAGGTTCAACCTTAGGAAAGGTTGAACCTCGGGAAAGCCAGCCAGAGGCTGGTCATCCTTTGGATAAAAAGAAATTTAAAATTTATTTTTGTTTTCGTGTTTTTGTGTTCAAGGGATTCCTCCACTTCGTTCGTTCGCAGACTTCCTTCGACAAAGCTCAGGACAGGCTCCTTCGGTCGGAATGACAGAAATTTTTTTTATTTTCTCTTTTCTAAAAGCTAAAAGCTACCAGCTACAAGCTAATTAGACAGCCATTTTGCTTTATTTTTATTGTGTTCATCAAGTGTTTTACTAAAAACTGTTTCGCCGGTTGGTTTTGAAAGAAAAAATAAATAATCTGTTTTTTCGGGATAAATCGCCGCTTTGATTGCGGAAAGTCCGGGATTATTAATTGGCCCGGGTGGTAATCCATTGTTAATATAGGTATTGTAAGGAGATTCTATTCGCGTATCTTCAAAACTTAACTGTTTTTTATCATTTCCTAAAATATAATTTATTGTCGCGCAAGATTCTAAACGCATTTCTTGTTTTAATCTTTTATAAAAAATTCCAGCGACAATTTTTCTATCCTCTTCTTTTGGCACTTCTTTTTCAATAATACTAGCTAAAGTAATAATTTCAAAAATTGTTTTTCCTTGCGCTTTAATGTCTTCTCTTATTTTAAGAGACAACTTTTTATCAAAATTATCTAACATTTTTTTAATAATATCTTCTGCGGTTGCGTTTTTATAAACTTGATAAGTATCGGGAAATAAATAGCCTTCTAAAAAATTACCCTCTAAAAAAGAATATTTATTTTTCCATTGTAAATCATATGCCGCAGAAAAAAAATCTTCCTTTGGAATATTTATTTTGTTTTCTAAATATTCTCCAATTTCTTTATAATTCCATCCTTCAATAATTTTAATTATTTTTTGATTTGGAATAATTTGTCCGGAACATAAAATTTGAGTTATCTCTTTTATGTTCATGTTTGAAGATAAAGAATATTCTCCAGCTTGAAATTTTTTTCCCATTTTTTCAAACCAAACATAAACTTCAAAATTCCACATACTCCCAATTAGTTTTTGATTTTTTAAATTTTGGCTAATTTGATTTACTCCTTCTCCTTTTTTAATAATAAATTCTTTTTGCTCTGAAATTTTTTGCAAAGGCGTGGAAATTTGATAATAATAATTTCCCAAACCAATTCCAAGTATTAATAAAATAATGATAATCAAAATTATTAAAAATTTTATGAAACGTTTGTTAATAAAAGATTTAAAAAAAATTTTTGTTTTTAAAAAAAAATCAATTAAAAATTTTTTAAACATAAATTTATCACATGTAAAATTTGTCAAAAATTTTTTACTCATCCACTATTCAACTTTTTTCTAATTCATTTTTTTACAAACCACAATATATTCATGCGTTATTGTGCTAATTCTTTGACCAACTTTATTAGTCGGAGAATTTTTTAAAGGCATTGATTTATTACCCAAAAGCCTTTCATAAGTAAATAAATGTTCAAATCCGTTTTCTTTAAATTTTTCCGCGACAAACTGATCTGTTGGTAATTGAATATTTCTAACCCTTCTATTGCCAACTATGTAAATAGAAGTGCCACCGATATTTATATACTGGTTTTGTTTTAAATTTCCCTAAAATAAATTTTCAAATTTTATAGAATTAAATTTATTCCGGTTTAAATATTTCAAACAATCTTTTATCAAAACAGAAAAATCTTTTTCTAATCTGTTATGAGTAACATTT
>JACQWZ010000027.1 GCA_016209005.1 Candidatus Kuenenbacteria bacterium | reverse complement strand
CCATTGCCAATAAATTCTCTTAAGCCTCGATATTTAGGTTTATCGAAAAGCTAATTTACTATAGACATAGATTTAACTTTAAAATCACGCTAAAACAGCCTGATTCTGGTTTATTATTTATATTTTTATCTCATTTTATTATAAATGTGCGTAAGTCCTGAATTTATAATTTCTTTCTAAAGTTCTTCCAACGCTTCGGCGATGCTTTCGCTGGTTTTTTCTGTGGTGGTTTTATATTTTTCCCATTTTCCTTCATCCCAAATTTCCAAACGATTAAATAATCCAGCGATAACCGCTTTCTTTTTTATCTCGGCGTATTTTCTTAAATAATCTGGAAGAATTATTCTCCCCTGTTTATCGAGCTGAAGATCCATCGCTCCAGCCAACATCAATCTTGAAAAAGCTCTTGTGTTTGCTTTAGAAATAGAAAGTTTAGAAAGTTTATCAGCTAAATTTTTCCATTCTTCCAAAGTGTATAAAAATAAACAATTATCCAAACCCCGAGTAATTACAACGCCTTCCGCTAATTGAGAGCGAAATTTAGTTGGAATAGCTATTCGTCCTTTTTCATCAATTGTATGAAAATATTCTCCAATGAACATAAAAATTAGGAATTAGCTGGTAGCTTTTTAGCTTTTTAGAACTAAGAAGCTACAAGCTACAAGCTGATTAAAGTTATCCACTCTTTTAAGACTTATCCCCACTTTTATCCACAATTTTCCATAACAAATACATTATACTCCATTTTATTCCATAATCAAATTCAACCTGTGGAAAAATCAAACTTGTTAAAAAAATAAAAAAATTTATAATAAGACAAAATTAAAGGTCGAATAAATAAATTCTTATTTTATATTAATATTAAATCCTAATGATCAAACCCCAATGTCCAATCAAATTCTAAACCCCAAACTAATTGTATTTTATTTGGGATTTTGAATTTAAGATTTTATTGGTCATTGGATATTGGGATTTAGGATTTGCAAAAATTTTTTTTAAAATTTTTGCTTGTTTTATAAAACTTATGAAAAAAATATTATTAACATCATTAGTTTCTGTTTTTGTTTTTTCTGTAGCGTTTAGCGCTATGGCAGTAGAAACCAAAGTTATCCCTAAAACCAAAGACACCATTAAAGCCAAAATTACCACTAATTTAAGCGATCAATATGTTCCATGTATAAAAACCGCTGTTGAAAAACGAGAAACCGCAATTATAGTGGCGGTTGACACATATACATCAGCCATTAAAAAATCTTTTGAAACCAGAAAAGCCGCTTTATTAGCCGCTTGGAGTATTGTAAAACAAAAGGAACGAAATATTGCCATTAAAGCCGCTTTTGCTCAACATAGAATAGCCAAGAGAAGCGCGATGAAATTATATAAAGTACAAAGATTGTCAGCTTGGAATAAATTTATAAAAGCGCGAATTACTTGTAAAGCGCCTGCAACTGGTGAAGATATGAGCGTTGATATGAATTTTAATGATTAAAATAGATCCGCCAGCTGGCGGACAAAAAAACCGTTCCAACAATACGTCGGAACGGTTTTTTGTTTCTAAAATTTGACATTTTATTTTAAAAAGCTAAAAGCTAAAAGCTAAAAGCTAAAAGCTAAAAGCTAAAAGCTAAAAGCTAAAAGCTAAAAGCTAAAAGCTAAAAGCTAAAAGCTAAAAGCTAAAAGCTAAAAGCTAAAAGCTAAAAGCTAAAAGCTAATTTTTTATGCACCCAAAACAAGAAAGAACATTGGTCATTATTAAACCAGATGGCGTTCAAAGAACTTTAATCGGCGAAATTATCAAACGTTATGAAAGAGTCGGATTTAAACTTGTGGCAATAAAAATGCTCATTCCAAGTCTTGAACACATAGAAAAACACTATACCTTGGATCCTAATTGGCGAAGAATTACTGGTGAAAAAACAATAAACGGATATAAAAATAAAGGATTAACACCACCCTCTGAAGATCCATATGAAATTACAGCTGTAATTTTAAAAAATTTAAAAACATATATGACTAGCGGACCAGTGATAGCAATGATTTGGCAAGGAGCTCATGTTGTTCAAATTATAAGAAAATTAACCGGCGGAACCGAACCATTAACATCCGATATTGGTTCAATCCGCGGGGATTTTGTTTTAGATTCATATCAAATGACCGACGCCGATGGACGAGCGATTAGAAATTTAATTCACGCGTCTGGAACAATAGAAGAAGCTGAAGCCGAAATTAATCATTGGTTTACAAAAGAAGAAATAATAAATTATCATTTAGTTCAAGAACAAATTTTATACGATGTTAATTTGGATGGGATTAAGGAATGAAAAAATATAATATCAAATTTCCAATGTCAAATGTCAAATCAAATCCAAATGTCAAATGACAAAAAAGTCTGTCATTGCGAGGAGGCTTCCGACGAAGCAATCTTGATTAATATTAGTTTAGATTGCTTCGCTTTGAGTACAAGGCTCGCAATGACGGTAATGGATGGTGTGAACAGTTACTTACTCTTTAAAAAATTAAATTTGTTTAAAAAATTAGATCATTCAGGAGTTACGCACTATTAATGTGCATTTGGCTAATATTAGCTAAAAATGAAAAATTAACAAAAATTCAATTTTCGCTAACTTTAGCCATTTTTT
>JACQWZ010000026.1 GCA_016209005.1 Candidatus Kuenenbacteria bacterium | reverse complement strand
AAATGTTACTCATAACAGATTAGAAAAAGATTTTTCTGTTTTGATAAAAGATTGTTTGAAATATTTAAACCGGAATAAATTTAATTCTATAAAATTTGAAAATTTATTTTAGGGAAATTTAAAACAAAACCAGTATACAATGGAAAACAATAAAACAATAAAACAATAAAACAAGAAAACAATAAAACATTTGACATTTAACTAAACTAATAAACTAATAAACCAATAAATCTTAAACTTAAATCTTAAATCATAAATTTCCTTATGTTTTTTCATGAGATAAAAGGAAAAAATTTAACCCTGATTAATATAAATAGGCCAGGAGAGGAGGAGTTAAAAATTTTAGAAGACGAACATCAATTTTATTCTTTGGATGTAAAAGATTGTTTTCTTCCTCCGCAAAGAACAAAAATAGTTGAAAGAGCTGACTATTTATTTATGGTTTTAATTTTTCCGATTTATGATCATCAAACAAAAGAAATCTATTCTTCCGAAGTGGATTTTTTTATTCAAAAAGATTTATTAGTCATTATTCATAATAATGAATTAAGCCCTTTGATTGAGTTATTTAAAATTATTGAAAATAATAAAGATTCTCAAGAAGAATATCTTAGCGGTAATCCAGCCATTTTGCTTTATGAAATTTTAAACGCGCTTTTATTTTATTGTTTTCCAATGCTTAATCATATTAGCATTGATATTGATGATATTGAAAAACGAATTTTTGTCGGAGATGAAAAAAAAATGGTTAAAGAAATTTTAAGCATTAAACAAAATATTGTTAATTTTAGAAAAGTGATGCAAGCTCATAAAACCGTGATTAGAAAATTAATTTTAAAAGCTCCTCAATTTTTTTCTATTATTAAATTAAATATTTATTTTGGCGATTTAGTTGAACATACAAAAGAAATTTGGGATAGTTTAGAAAATTATAAAGAATCAATTAACGCATTGCATAAAACAAATGAAGCTTTAATTTCATTTCGCCTTAATGACATCATGAAGATTTTAACCATGATCTCGGTTACTTTATTGCCAATTACTTTAATTGCCAGTATTTTTGGAATGAATGCTACTATGCCATTTTTGGAACATCCCCATAGTTTTCTATATGTTTTACTCCTTATGTGTTTTATATCTTTAGGAATGGTTTGGTTTTTTAAAACAAAAAAATGGATGTGATAAAAATGTAAAAATTAAAAACTTGTCCCGAATCTGTTGAAGGATCAAAATGAAAAATTTACCCTGTTAAATAATTTTTGTTTGACAAAAATTGCTTCGCATTTAACAGGGTGAACAATGCAAAAATAAAAAAATAATTTCTAATTTCAGGAGTTACGCACTATTAATGTGCATTTGGCTAATATTAGCTAAAAATGAAAAATTTTCAAACTTAAAAACTGAACTTATTAAAAAATCTAATAAAAAATTGAAAATTTTATCATTGAAAATTTAATGAAAATTAGAAATTAAAAATTGAAAATTTTTTGATTATTTATAATTTTACATTTTAAACTGTCATTTTGATCCCTCAATAGATTCGGGACAAGCTTTTGATATTTACATTTTACATTAATTCTTAATTCTGCATTCATAATTCTGAATTCTAATTTTATGTTATCAAAGGTTTTACAAAAATTAATTCAAATTTTTAAAATTCGCGATTTGCGAAGAAGTATTTTTTTTGTTATATCTATGTTAATAGTTTTCAGAATAGCGGCTCATGTTCCTTTGCCTGGAGTGGATTTGGAAAATTTAAGAAAATTTTTTTCACAAAATGAAGTTTTGGGTTTTGTGAATCTTTTAACTGGCGGCGGAATGGAAAATTTTTCTTTAATTGCTTTGGGCGTTGGGCCTTATATTACCGCTTCAATTATTATTCAACTTTTAACAATGATTGTTCCAAGTTTAGAAGAATTAGCCAAAGAAGGCGAAGCCGGATATCGTAAAATCAATCAGTATACTCGACTTTTAGCTGTTCCGATGGCCACTCTTCAATCTTATGGAATGATAATTTTACTTTCGCATTCAGGAAAAAACATTATTGCCAATTTAAGTATTTGGCAATTAAGTTCAACGATTATTACAATGACCGCGGGCTGTATATTTTTAATGTGGATAGGTGAATTAATTTCAGAAAAAAAAATAGGCAATGGAATATCTTTAATAATTTTTGCTGGAATCGTTTCTGGTTTGCCTTCGGCCTTACAGCAAACTTTTCTTAGTTTTGATTCAGCGCAATTTATTAATTTAATAATTTTTGCTGTTTTAGGAATAATTACTGTGGCCGGAGTTGTTATTATCACCGAAGGACAAAGAAATATTCCAATTTCTTACGCTCGCAGAATAAGAGGCAATAAAATGTATGGAGGAATGAGCACTTATTTGCCTTTGCGAGTAAATCAAGCGGGAATGATTCCAATTATTTTTGCTATTTCCATTGTTTTGTTTCCGCCAATGCTTGCTCAATTTTTAATAAAACTTCAAATTAAATGGTTGCAAGTTCCAGCTGAATTTGTTTATAATATTTTTCAACCAAGCCATTATTTTTATGGGATAGCGTATTTTGTTTTAGTTGTCGCCTTCACATATTTTTATACAGCTGTTGTTTTTCATCCAGCCAAAATAGCTGAAAATCTTCAAAAACAAGGAGGATTTATTTTAGGAATTAGACCCGGCAAACCAACGTCGCAACATATAAGCGGTGTTTCAACAAGAATTATGTTAGCCGGAGCCACCTCTTTGGGAATTATCGCTATTTTACCTTTAATCACTGGACCTATTTTTGGAATTAAAACTATGGTTATCGGAGGCGCTGGTTTGTTAATTGTTGTAAGCGTAGTTCTTGAAACAATAAAACAAATTGAATCTCAATTAACGATGAGAGAATATGAGGGAATTTGAGATATTTTGTTATATTGAAAGGTGTGTATTTATTTTGATTTAAATGACATAATATAATTTTATATTTAAAGGCATAATTTTCAATTTTCAATTTTCAATTTTCAATCAATTTTCAATGATTTAATTTTCAAACATTCTAACATTTGAATTTGATTTAAAATTTAAAATTTAAAATTTAAAATTTTTATAACTTAAAACTTTAACTTTTAATTTTTAACTTTAAACTTTTAATTGTTTTTTTATGCCTAAATTGCCAACCCTATTGGAATTATTAGAGGCGGGTGTTCATTTTGGACATCAGACTTCTAAAAGATATCCAAAAACAAAACCTTATATTTTTGGAATCCGCAATGGAATACATATTATTAATTTAGAAAAAACCATTGAAAAATTAAAAGAAGCTTTGGATTTTATAAAAGAAGTCTCGAAAAAAAATGGAACTATTCTTTTTTTGGGAAGCAAAAAACAAGCCAAAGATATTGTTAAAAAGGCGGCGCAAGAAGTTAATATGCCGTACATAACAGAAAGATGGTTGGGTGGAACTTTTACTAATTTATCCACGATTGTTAAAAATGTGAAAAAAATGAAAAAGATGGAAGAAGAAAAAGAAAAAGGAGAATTTAAAAAATATACAAAAAAAGAACAATCAAAATTTGAAAAAGAAATTGAAAAATTAAAAAAATTATTTGAAGGATTAAGAGAATTAAATAAACTTCCAGAAGCGCTTTTTATTGTTGGAATTAATGAAGAAGAAACAGCGGAAAAAGAAGCGGTTAAGAAAAAAGTTCCTATTATCGCGATGATTGACACTAATAGCAAACCTCAAAATATAGCCTATCCAATTCCAGCTAATGACGATGGCGTTAAATCAATTAAAATGATAGTTAATTTGGTAGTTGAGGCGATTAAAGAAGGAAGAGTGAGTGGCGATGAAAAGTCAAAAACAAGTGATATAAAGATGTAGGCAAAATTTTAAAGTGTAAAATACTAAAAAATTTTCAATTTTCAATTTCTAATTTTTTATTAAATTTTCAATTTTACAATTTTTAATTTTTAAATTTTAATATATTAATTAAAAATTAAATCATTAAAAATTGATTAGAAATTAGAAATTAGAAATTGAAAATTAGTAAAATTTATCTGATAAATTTTTTTATTTATGTTTGATTTAATTAAACAACTTAGAGATCGGACTGGACTTGGGATATTGGATTGCAAGAAAGCTTTGGAAGAAAGCAAGGGAGATATAGAAAAAGCCATTGAGTTTTTAAGAAAAGCCGGAACAATAAAAGCGGCTAAAAAAGCGGAAAGAGAAACCAAAGAGGGTTTGATTGATTCTTATATTCATCCGGGCGGAAGAATTGGCGTTTTAGTTAAAGTAAATTGCGAGACGGATTTTGTCGCGCGAAATGAAGAATTTAAAAATTTAGTTCATGACATAGCCGTGCAAGTAGCCGCGTCTGACCCCCAATATTTAAAACCCGAAGATGTTCCCGAAGAAGTTAAAGAAAAAGAAAAAGAGATTTTTAGAGAGCAATTAAAAAAAGAAGGAAAACCAGAAGCGATTATAGAAAAAATTTTAGATGGGAAATTGCAAAAAATGTACAGTGAAATTTGTCTAACCAAACAATCTTTTTTTAAAGAAGAAAAAATAACAGTTGAGGAATTAATTAATCAATTTATCTCTAAATTAGGCGAAAATATCCAAATAGCAGAATTTGTGAGATACAAGCTGTAGAAAAGTCAAAAGTCAAAATGTAAAAGTCAAAAGCTTGTCCCGAGCGAAGTCGAGGGATCAAAATGTAAAAATTAAAAATGACTATTAAAAAAAGGTGACAGTCACCTTTTTAAAAATAAAACTTATGAATGAATAACTACCAATATTAAAAGAGCAGTTTAAAGATAATAATGGAGATAATGAAAGTAAAAAAAGAAAAACACAGATGTCGGATATAAAAACAATATTATTTGAAGGCGAACGAGGAAAGACAATTCTTGGTGGACTTTCAAATATAAAGGAATTAATAAAAAACTGTCCAAGAGAATTCAAGACTGATAATAATCCTTGGTGTAATTACGTAAAAAATCTTTTTTTAAGGGAGAACTCATTTTGGGTTTCTATGATTTTTTACTAAATGTTACACGAAAATTAACCATACTGTATGCTATATTTCGATATCCCATTCTAATTGTCAACAATCTGTCATAACTCAAAGCCAGTTTACAATAAACATCTTGCCAACTAAATGTCCGTTCTACCGCAAATCGTTCCTTATAAATTTCACGTTTAAACCATCTGAATTTTTGAGCGATAAGAA
>JACQWZ010000028.1 GCA_016209005.1 Candidatus Kuenenbacteria bacterium | reverse complement strand
TTTTTTCCATCCACGTTTTTCTTTATACTCTTTTTGATTAAGCCATTGGATGATAGTTGGTTTGCTAATACCAATTTCTTTTACTATTTGTTTTTTACTTTTACCTTCTTTAAAAAGAGAATGCGTTTTTGTAAAATTTTTATGCTTCTGTTTGTTTCATAAAATTAAAATTAATAAAATAAAATATTAAAATTACACAATGTAATTAAATTATTATATCTTTAATTTTATGAAATTTCAAAACGAGGGGGTAAAGTTTTATACCAAAGTTAGCAGCTAACAGCTAAAAGCTAAAAGCTAACAGGATTTGTTCTCCAAAAAATAAACTTATTATCGCGCCGATTGCTAAAAAAACACCAAAGGGAATTTCGCTTTTCCATGTTTTCTTTTTAAAAATAATTAGTCCGATTCCGATTGTCGCTCCCAAAATATAAGAAAAAAATAAAGCGACTAAAATTTGCGGCCAGCCTAAAAATAAACCCATCAAAGCTCCCATTCTGATGTCTCCCCCGCCAATCCATTGCCCTTTTGAAATTAAAAATTGAGCTAAAAAAAATCCTCCGCCAATCACAGCGGCTAAAAGTAAATTTTGCCAAGTTATTCCTAAAATTAAATTTAATATCAATCCAACTAACATTGCCGGCAAGGTAACTTTGTCTAAAATATAACCATATTTTAAATCATAAACAAAAATTATTATCAAAGTGGAAACAAAAAATAAATCTTGCAGAGTTAAAATTAAAAATTGAAAATTGAAAATTGATTGAAAATTGAAAATTGAAAATTGAAAATTTTGAAATGATATAGCTTGAAAATTAATTACAAAAGTAACCACAAAAAGAATACCAGTAATTAACTCTACCGCTGGGTATTGCCAAGATATTTTTTTTTGACAATAACGGCATTTGCCTTTTTGCCAAAGAAAACTAAACAAAGGGATTAAATCTTTAATCCCTAAAACATGTTTGCATTTAGGACAACAAGATCTTTCCGCCATGCTTTTTTTAACATGCATTCGCCAAATCAAAGCATTCAAAAAACTGCCAATAGTTAAACCGAATATAAAAACAATTATAAAATTAAAATAATACATAAAATAAGCAAAATTTAAGAAAATTTTACAAAAATTCAAATTTCCAATTTCCAATGTCAAATCAATGTCAAAGCTTGTCCCGAGCGAAGCCGAGGGATCCAAATGACAAATTTTAATAGATCCAAAATTCAAAGCGCCAAATTCCAAATAAATTCAAAATTCTAATATCTAAATTCAAAACTATTAAATTTTATTGTTTAAAGTTTTGGATTTTGAAATTTGTGATTTATTTGTGATTTGTAATTTTGGATTTGTGATTTTTTATTTTTATTTGACATTGATTTGTCATTTGTCATTAAAATTATATTTATTATTATAGCATAATTTCAATTATTAACAAAAAATCACAGAAAAAGATTTCTGTGATTTTTTTATGTAGAAGTTGAAGGCGCTACAACCATATTTCAATAAATAAATTTAAAATCTTTTCTTTTTTGTTTGGTGTTTTTTGGCTATTTTGAGACGGATTAAAGATTGGGCTAAAATCGCTTTTACGTCCGCAATTTCCAGATCTTCTCTCTTTTCTTCTAAAAGTTTTTCCGCTTTTTTTCTCGCTTCTTCCGCTCGAATTTCATCAATTTCTTCGGCTCTTTCCGCCGCGTCAGCTAAAATAATAATTTTATTTCCTTTTTGAACTTCTAAAAATCCTCCGGAAACCATTATAAAAAATTCTTCGTTTCCTTTTTTTAATCTTAATTCGCCAGCTGGCACCAAAGCGCTAATCAACGGAATATGATTAGGCAAAACAGTAATTTCCCCATCTTTCGTGGGAATTACAACTAAATCAATTTTATCTTTATAAATTGTTTTTTCTGGCGTTGTAATTTCAAAATCAATCATAAAAAATCAAAATACAATTAACAATCAACAGATAACAATTTTATTGTTTTTATTTTGTACTATAATTTATTTTTATCATTTAAAAATTTCACCAAGCATTCTATATATTTCAAAAACCCAAACTGTGGTAGCATGCGCTCGTATATATTCCGGGTTTACACCTTTAGTATGAATTTTATCTAAAGGAATTTTAGAAATTATTTCATTAAATAATTCTTTCATTATTAAGTCTTCTGAAAAATAAAAAGGATGGTTTTTAAAATATTTTTTAAGTCCATCTTGATTTTTTTCAAACCAATTTAAAATAACTTAAACTAACTCATCTTTGAGATCACAACAATCTACTCTATGTGTTAAACTTTCTTTTAATAACTTATCCATTAAAACTGTAAGTTCCTCGGGATTTATATTTTTTTCTCGTTGTATTTGAGTAATTTCTTTATTTATCATTTGAATTTTTATTAGAAATTAAAAATTAGAAATTTGTGGATAACTTTTAATAAAAGGTTGACAAGATTTGCTGATTTGCTATACTAAAATAAATCACGCCCCAGAGAGTAATCTCTGGGGAATTTTTATTTTACAACAGAATCTTTTATTCTTTTTATATTACAAACAAATAAACCTTTTGAAATACTTTTATATTCCTTACCAAGACTACCAGGATTAGCAACAATTATCACCTGCTTTCCTTTTTCAATACAAAATTTAACCAATGGTTCATAATCTCCATCTCCACTAACCAAAACAAAAGAATTTATATTATTTATATTCAGAAATGTGTCAAGCGCTATTTCTATATCAAAATCACATTTTCTTCTTTTCTTGTTTTTTAAAAAATTTTCTGTATTATCATCCACAATTTCAAGCAAAACATATTTTACATCTTTAGTAATAAACTTAAAAATTTCATTTTCTAATTGTTTAATAGAATTTACGAAATTTTTAGATTCTTGATTTATGTCGGTTCCAAAATAAAATTTAATTTTCCTAACTTCTGGATAATTTTTAAAATACTCAATAAGCTTATAAGCATCTATTTTCCATTTTAACTTTTTTTGCCAACCATAAACATTTGCCCAATCAATACAAACTAACGTATTTCCATTTAATTTTAATTTAAAATCTTTACCCATATAAATCTAAATTTTTTTATTTATACATAATTTTTATTAATTTTAACGTTTTAATTTGTTTAGAAATTAGAAATTTATCATTAGAAATTTATTAGAAATAAATTAGAAAGTAGAAACTTTAGAAATTATAAATTATAAATTTTAGATTAAAAATTTATTTTTAATTTTAGTCAAATTTTATTTTTTAAAATTAATTTAAAATTTCTCATTTCTTAAATTTTCCATTTTTAATTTTTAATTTATAATTTCTTTAATGTTTCCTTTCATATAAAATTCTTGCTCGGGAATTGAATCATATTTTCCTTCGAGAATTTCTTTGAAACTTTGGATTGTTTCTTTAATTGGTACATATTTTCCCAGGGTTCCAGTAAAGACTTCAGCGACAAAAAATGGTTGGGATAAAAATTTTTGAATCTTGCGAGCCCGAGTAACTGTAATTTTATCTTCCTCTGACAATTCTTCCATCCCAAGAATCGCGATAATATCTTGAAGATCTTTATAACGTTGTAAAATTTTTTGCGCTCCTCTGGCAATTTCATAATGTTCTTGCCCAACTATTTGCGGATCTAAAGCAATTGAATTTGAATCCAAAGGATCCACGGCCGGATAAATTCCTAATTCCGAAAGACCGCGTGAAAGAACAACTGTTGAATCCAAATGAGCAAAAGCTGTAGCCGGAGCTGGATCGGTTAAATCATCAGCCGGAACATAAATCGCTTGAACAGAAGTGATTGATCCTTTTTTTGTTGAAGTAATTCGTTCTTGCAATTCTCCCATTTCAGTCGCTAAAGTCGGTTGGTATCCAACGGCTGAAGGAATACGACCAAGCAAAGCGGAAACTTCGGATCCAGCCTGAGTAAATCTAAAAATATTATCAATAAAAAGCAAGACATCTTTATTTTGTTCATCTCTAAAATATTCTGCCATTGATAAAGCGGATAAAGCAACGCGCGCTCGAGCTCCAGGCGGTTCATTCATTTGTCCAAAAACTAAGGCTGTTTTTTTTAAAACTCCCGCTTCTTTCATTTCATGATATAAATCATTTCCTTCGCGAGTTCGTTCACCCACTCCGGCAAAAATAGAATAACCTCCGTGCTCTTGCGCGATATTTCTAATTAATTCCGTAACAATAACAGTTTTTCCCACGCCAGCTCCGCCGAACAAACCAACTTTTCCTCCTTTTATAATTGGACAAATTAAATCAATAACTTTAATGCCTGTTTCTAAAATTTCTGTTTTGGTTGATTGTTCAGTAAATTTTGGCGCTTTGCGATGGATAGGATATTTTACTTTGACGGATTGAATTTCTTTTGAATCTAATCCATCAATTGGTTCGCCCAATAAATTAAACATTCTGCCTAATATTTTTTCTCCCACCGGCACTTTAATTGGTTCCATAGAATCTTTCACTTCCATTCCTCGCATTAAACCATCAGTTGAAGACATGGCTAATGTTCGAACTTGATTTGATCCTAAATGCTGTTGAGTTTCTAAAATTAATTTATTATCAATTCCAGATAATTGATAATTAACAATTAAGGCGTTATAAATTTGAGGCAACTCTCCCTCGTTAAATTCCACGTCCACCACCGGACCGATTATTTGGCTAATTTTTCCTTTATTCATAAAATTTAGTCCGCCAGCTCTGGCAAATTACAAATCCTAAATTCTAATATCTAAATCTAAACAAACACAAAATTTACCCCTCACCTTTTGTTAATAATTCAAATGCATTTATTTATTTTTGAAAACTAATTTTCAGAAAATCCAAAAGGTGAGGGGTGAAAATATCTAAATTCAAAACAAATTATTTGTTTAAATGTTTTGTATTTTGAATTTTGGTCATTTGAATTTGTTTAGGATTTGGTGCTTTAGATTTTGAATTTTTTTTATTAAATTATTTTTATTTTTTTATCAAAAAAAAATTGACAAAAAGGTAAAAAAATGCTAAGATTTTATAAAATTTGCTGTTTTAAAATCTGTAGACACAAAAAGCATATAGCTTAATTAAAGGTTAGAATTGGTTAATTCTCCTTTTCCTATTTTAATCCTTTAATCTTTCTTTTGTCTACAGGTTTTAGGACAGCATTTTTTTTATTTATCCCTCGCCTTTCAGAATATCTTTTTATAATTTCAGGACTTACGCAGTTTAATCAAAAAATGGCTAAAGTTAGCGAAAATTGAATTTTTGTTAATTTTTTATTTTTGGCTAATATTAGCCAAATGCACATTAATAGTGCGTAAGTCCTGAATTTTGTATTTGTTTAGTTTTTTTTAAAAAAATTTTAGAAAATAAATGGGTTAAAAAAGGTGAGGGATTTATTTTAAATGATCCACATTGTGGGGGCGAAATTATGTTTTCGCCTTTTTTATTTTGTTATATTTTATATTAACAGAAATTATATTGTATTGCAAGACTTTTACTCTTCCGGTTCCTTTGAACCTAAGTTCCACATAAATTGGAAAAAAGTTTCTATGGTTTTTGAAAATTCTTTTGATTCAATAATAAAACCAAAATTTTCTTTTTTAGTTGAAGCCATTAATCCAAAAATCGGGGAAAAAATTATCCACAAGTAAAATCTTGGTCAAACATTATTATATATGATAAATTATTAATGGAATTGATACCACTCTAAATAGTCCCGTTCATCAGGGCGTCCTCTTTGAAGGTAAGGAGTGGTATTTTATTTTGGCCAAATTTGCGTCCAAATTTCTTTTGAAGCAATAAATTTATAATATTCCTTTCAGTCTTTTTTATTTTGAATTTTTCTATTTATTGCTCCGGAAATATAATCCGCTAATTGAAGTAAATTATTTGAAGAAGAGCGGTGTTGTTTGATTTTTTTAATTCTGCATTTCATATTTTGCATTCTGCATTCTGCATTCTACATTCTGCATTCATTCCACATTTTTCCCAATTAAACACACGGCGCCCCAGGGTTTATAATGACTTTTGAAAGTTTTGGTTTCTTGTTCACCATTGGAATAAGTAATAATTCGAGTAAATTCTGCGTCGGCTCCGGCGTGCGCGGTTTCGGTGCATTTTTTTTCTCCGGGTTTTAAATCTTTTGTTTCTATAATTTTAGTTTCTGGCGCTTTGACAATATTATAAATTTTATTTTTTGTTATTTCAACTTTTCGTCCATCATTAATTCCCCAAAATTCAAAAATCAAATCATTTTTTTCTATTTTAGTTTGAATTAAAATATAATTATTTGTATCATTTTTAAATCTTAAATCTGGATGCGGACTATAAACAGCCGCATCCATTCCAGCTGGTTCATAATATTGAACGCGAAAAGTGTGCGGTCGTCTTTCTAAAATAGGCAATCCGGAATTTAAAGCGGCTCTAAACATAGTTGTGCCTATTTGACACAATCCTCCGCCATATTCTTTGGTTGTTTTATTTCCTTTAATAACTAATTCTTGTAAATAGCCAGTTTTTCCATTTATTTCCCCTAAAGCCTCGACAGTTGAAAATTCTTTATCCGGTTTAATTAATAAACCATTTAATGTGGCTGCTCCTGTTTTAATATTATTTCGCCGATTTTTTGGGCTCCCTTTAAAATTAGATTTTCCGATGCCGATTATTTCTTTGATGCCTAAATCATTAGCGCTCTCAGTGGTAATTTCGGGTTCTGTTTCTCCAACAATCAATTCAATTTCTTTATTTTTTCTAAAAGTGATTTCTTTGTTTATTTTTTGATAACTTTTTTCTAAATTTAATTTTTTTCCATTTTTGCTTGTTTGAAATTCAATAATTTTTTCATTGTCAATTTTAAATTTAGCGTTTTGAGATTCTTGATTAATTTCTAACGCAATAGTTTTTAATTTTTTTTCTATTTTTTCTTGATTAAATCCAATACTAATTTTTTGATTTTCTTCTAAATTTTCAAATTGATTAAATTGAAATTCAAGCCATTCTTTGCCATTGTCTTTTTTTATTTCCCATTTTTTATCTTCGTAACTTAAAGTGACTGGAAATAAATTTATAATTTCTTGGGCGACTGGAATAAATGTTTCAATTTGTTCTTTCTTTATTTTAGGACTTTCAATGATTAGGGTTAAATCAATTGGCTGAATATTTAAAAATTTTAAATTTTGTTCAAGCTCTTCTATCGCCTGTGAATAATTTAAAATATAACCTTCTTCTTCTACAATAACCGCTATTTGGTAATTTGCGTCAATCTCAAAATCCGCGTTTTGCGGAGATTTTTCTAAAGAATGAAAATTATCTTTTAAAATTTTAATTAATTCGTCTTTTTTAAAATCATATTTCATTTCTACTTGATACCCATAAATTAAAGCGTTCCATTGCTCTTGAATAAAATTAAAATCTTGATAATTTCTGCCTATTTGAAAAGCTTGCTTAATAGAATTTTCCAAATTAAATTTTAAAAGATCACGCGACAAATCTAGATCGGTTAATCCTATGGCGATTAAATCAATTTTAACAATTTTATCTCCCGAAGAAAAAATTAATCCTTTTTCATTAATTTGTTCAGTTTTTTCTTTTAAAAAATCTATTGCTTGTTCTTGAGTTTTTCCAGATAAATCTAAATTTCCTATTTTTATTCCGGGATAAATTTTTTGGCTATAATATCCTTCAAAAATCGCAAAGAAAATAAACAAAAACAAAATCAACCCTCCTAAAACAACGTTTAATTTTGTCCAAACAGAAAGGTTAATTTTTTTTGGTTTTTTTTTAAAAAAATTTAAAAAATTTATTTTCATTTTTTTTAATAAGAAGATTTTCTTAAACCAATTTCTAAATCTTTTAAAAATTCTTCGGAATAAAGATCAGTTTTTCTAAAATCCTCTGTTACTTCTTGGATAGGATCTTTAATAACAAATTCAAAAAATTTACTCATTATCTTTTGATAAGCATTGGCTTGAGTTTTTAATTTTTGATATTCAATTTTAGGAAGAGTAATGGTTGAATTAATCATATTAAAAAAGGTGACTGTCATCTAAAAAATTTAAATCTCACGTCATATTTATTGACGTGTTTTGCGTCATTGCGAGAAAGTTTCCGACGAAGCAATCTTAATTAATATTAGTTTTAGATTGCTTCACTTTGAGTACAAAGCTCGCAATGACGCGAGAGAGAAGGTTGTGAGTAGTTATAAAATCTAAAATCTAAAATTTCTCATCTCTAATTTTTATTTCGCTTGCACTTTTATATTAATCGCTTTTGATTTTGTCGCTTTTGGCAAGGTGATAGTTAAAACCCCATTTTCTAATTCAGCCGCAATCTCTTCGGTTTTTACCTCAACCGGCAAAATAATTGAACGAGAAAAATTTCCCCAATAACATTCTTGATAAAAAAAATCTTCTTTATCAACTTCAAATTCTTGATGTCTGGAACCTCGAATGGTAATCATATCGTTATTAATAGAAATATCGATATCTTCCGGCTTAACTCCGGCAATTGTTGATTTTATCACAATATTATCCTTAGTTTGATAAACATCAACTGAAAGCTGTCCATCTTCTTCCAACCATTCATCTTGTTGTGAAGATTTGACTGGCTGTCTGCCATCTTCCACTTCTTCTGACTCCGCTATTCCGTCATCGTCATTTGGACGATTTGTTTGAAAAAGAAATTTCATAATATTTTCTCCCTTCATTCGCTAATTAGTACAAATTTATTCGCGAATTAATACGAATTATGAAACACAAAATAACCCATGTTTGTCATTGCGAGTGCATCCGAAGCAATCTATATTTCTAGTTTAATTATTAAGATTGCTTCGTCGGAAGCCTCCTCGCAATGACGCAAAAACCGCATTTTGTAATTCAAAGTAATTAATACGAATTTTATACTAATTTTCGAATTAAATTAAAAAATTAAAAAAATAAAAAATGTTTTATTGTTTTTTTGTTTTATTGTTTTATTGTTTTATTGTTTTATTGTTTTTTATTCTATCACAAATTTAAAAAAATAAGAAATTTTATTTATAAAATTTAGCCTCGCAAGAAAAGCAAAAACAAATCAATAATTTTTTTAATTTCTTGAAATAAATTTAATCCGTCAGCTGACGGATTTATTTTTTTCAATTTTTTCTCCTTTAACATTAGCCTTAAAATTTTAATCGCGTTTGTGGAAATATTTAAAACGTTTAAATCAATTTCTTTACCCCTCACCTTTTTAAAAAAGGCGAGGGGTTTGCATTTTTGACAAAGCAATCCGCCAAATTTAAAACTAAAAACATTTCCAAAGGGTTTGATTTTTATTTTACAATGAACGCATTGGTATAATTCTGGGGTATAACCCAACAAAGAAAGGAAATGTAAAATAAAATAATAAGTTAAATAATCGCTTTGATTAGTTGATTTCATAGTAATTCGCGCGCTTTCTTGTTTTAATGAAATCATTTCTAATGTTTCTTTTAATAATCTAAAAATTTTTTCATCTTTAAAATGAACTTTTGTCATTACGTCCACTGTTTTTAAAATTTGCGCTCCTTGTTTTATTTTTATTAAGTCAAATTTTAAATTGCAAAAACTATTTATTGTTCGACTTCCAATTATTTTATCAAAATTTTTTCCTTTAACAATTATTAAATCAACTAAAGTGAACGGCTCTAAATGTCCGGCCAATTTACTTTTTATTTTTCTTGTTCCATAAGCTATTGTTTCGATTTTTCCATAATCTCGCGTATAAATAGTTATTAAACGATCGTTTTCTCTAAAATTTTCCCGTTTTAAAATTATTCCTATCGTTTTATAAAACATAAACTAAACAAAAATTTTAAGAAAAATTTTTGTAATTTCTAATTTTTAATTTCTAATTTCTAATCAATTTTGAACGATTTAATAATTTAATTTTCAATTAATTCTTTATTTGATTTTTTGTTTGAAAATTGGGTCATTGAAAATTTAATGAAAATTGAAAATTGAAAATTTTAATAAAATAGATTAGTGGTTGACCCTGTTAAATCCAGCAAAGCTGGTGCGGAACAATTTAACGGGGTTAACTTTATTATTTTTATTCTAAAATAATTTTAAAATCAATAGCCGAATAACCTTTTTCAAAAATTTTTATTGGATTCAAATCTATTTCTTTAATTTGCGGAAAGGCAATGCTTAATTCGGAAATTTTTAAAAGAATTTCAATGATTGAATTTATATCTTTTTCTTTTTCCCCGCGAGCTCCTTTAAGAATTTTATATCCTTTTGTTGAAGAAATTAATTCTTTTGCTTCACTTCGGCTCAAAGGAGCGATGCCAAATGAAACATCTTTTAAAACTTCAACAAAAATTCCTCCCAAACCAAACATAATTAACGGTCCAAATTGTTCATCTCTTTTCATTCCAATAATTACGCTTTGTCCCACTTTGACCATTTCTTGAATAATTACTTTTTTAATTTCTTTATTCTTTTTTTCTTTTGCGATATTTTTTATACTTCTAATAATTTCTTGATAAGCTTTTTTTACTTCTTGTTTGTTTTTTAAATCTAATTTTACTCCATTAACATCCTTTTTATGTAAAATTTCCGAATAAGCTGTTTTCATCGCTAAAGGATAAGAAAGTTGCTGGGCTTTTTTTATGGCTTCTTCTTTTGAAAAAGCAATTTTAAATTTTGGATGAGAAATTTTTAAAATTTTTAAAATTTCCCATGCCTTCTCTGGCTCTAAATTTTTTTGATTTCCCGCCTTATCTAAAATTTCTTTAATTTGTTTTTGTATTTTTTTTTCTTTATTGTTTATTGTTAATTGTTGATTGTTGATTGTTGATTGATTATTGTTAATTGTTAATTGTTGATTGTTGATTGATTTGATTACTTCTACAGCTTTTTCCGGAGAATCAAAATTGGGAATTTTATTTTTTTCTAAAATTTTAATCGCTTTTTCTACATTTTTCTGACCAAAAAAACAAGTTAAAATTGGTTTTTTATATTTTTTAAAAAATACAACAATAATTTCAGCTACTTTTTCTGACTCAGTCATTTTTTGAGGAGTTAAAAAAATTAACACGGCTGAAACATTTTTATCTTTTAAAATAGCTTCAAGGCTAATTTTATATCGGTCAGCTTCAGCGTCGCCAACAAGATCTATTGGATTTTCCAAACTGCAAGTTGCTGGCAAATTTTTTTTTAAAAAATTTTTTGTTTCTTTACTTAACTCTACTAATTCTATTTCTATATTACTCTTAACTTTGCACTTTACACTTTGCACTTTGCACTTTTCCACGGCGTCAGCGCCTAAAACTCCCAAACCGCCGGCATTGGTTAAAATCGCGATTCCATTCTTTTCGGGTAAGTTTTGAAAACTAAATCCTTTTGCTAAATCAAATAAATCTTTTAAAGAGTTTGCTTTAATAATATTTGTTTTTTTAATAAACGCCTCTAATGCTTCATTTGATCCAGCCAAACTGCCAGTATGTAAAAAAGCGATTTTTTTTCCTTTTGCGCTTGTCCCAGCTTTTAAAAAAATTACTGGTTTTTTAAAATTATTTTTTAAAATTTCAATTGTTTTTTTGCCGTCAACAAAGCTTTCTAAATACATTAAAATTACTTTTGTTGCTGGATCTTTTAAAGCAAATTCTAAAAAATCATTTTCTGAAAGATCGGCTTTATTTCCCAAACTGACAATTTTGCTAAAACCAAGATTATTTTGAGAGGCTAAATCTAAAAATCCGCAAAGAATCGCGCCGGATTGCGAAATAAAAAAAATATTTCCTTTTTGCGGAAGTTCTGGTCCAAAAGAAACGTTTAGATTTTGAGAAGGATTAATCAAGCCTAAACAATTAGGACCAAGCAAAGAAATATTGTGTTTTTTGACAATTTTTTTAATTTCATTTTCTATTTCCATCCCCTCTTTTCCTGTTTCTTTAAAACCAGCGGAAATAATAATTGCGTATTTTATTTTCTTTTTCCCAATTTGCTCTAAAACTTCATGACAAATTTTTGCTGGAACAATAATAATCGCTAAATCAATTTTTTCTTTTATTTCCGCAAGATTTTTAAAAACTTTTTTTCCAAAAATTTTTCCCGCTTTTGGATTAATTAAAAAAATTTTCCCTTTATATCGTCCTTTAATCAAATTATTAACAACTTCATAGCCAACCTTCCCCGACTTATGCGAAGCGCCAATGATAACGATTGAATTGGGAGAAAAAAGTTTTGATAAAAGTTTCATGCGCATAATTTATAAATATATTAAGTCAAGTTTTTTTGGAATATGGTAAAAATTTAAGATTATTTTATTCGGCAATATCAATTATTTTGTAATACAAATTATATGACATAAGTATCATCTTTTTCTTTTCCGCGCCTTAAAATCGA
>JACQWZ010000040.1 GCA_016209005.1 Candidatus Kuenenbacteria bacterium | reverse complement strand
TGTAAAAAACAATCGCATATAACAATTGTATCACAAAAAAAGGTCGAAATTTTTAAAAAATCATCTGCTCCTTTGGCAACATTTTTAGTTGCAGAGCCGATGAAAGTTCGGCAACATTCCTTAATTGCTTGACACGTATATTTTGAAAGCAGGGATAAAAGAATAGCTCGCCATCTTTTTTTTAAAACTTTTTCAGGCAAATAATTAATTTCTTTCCAAAAAGGATTACCTTTATTATCATAACCAAGTCCAGCCGCTGTGACTATCATATGAATATGAGTATTGTAATTTAATTTTTTGCCAAAAGTATGCAAGACCGATGTAATGCCCGGTAATAAACCTCTTGATTGAAACCAACCCAAAACAGTTTCCGCGCTGGCTTTAAATAAAAAATCAAGCAATGGTTTATTAGATTCATTCCCAAAATAATACCAAAGATAGTCTGGAACAGTAAAGATAATGTGCCAATAAAAAGTTTTAGGAAAATCAGCAGTGGCATTTTTTACTCTATAATTTTTCCGCTTCTTTCTTAGAAAGAAGCACTTGATATTTTTTCATATGATTTAATGTTAATAAATAAAAAAATTTCTTCATTAACATTATACCACATAATAATAAATAACACAAAAATTAAATAAATGAGACACTACACTCCCGTTGGTCGTTCCGCCCATATTGCTTCGCTCACTTAGGCGGTGAGAAAATTATACCGCCACGCTCGCTCGCAACTTCGCATTCCGATACGTTATATGAAATTCCGAACCCCACCTATAGAAAGGTTTATCAATACAGAAATATAAACTTAATATAAGGAGGAATTGCACTTATGAAACAAACAAAAGAAATATTCGAAGAATTTATAAGCCAAAAAGATAAAATATCATGCAAGGAATTGGATGAATTTTTTACCGGCTTGAAACCGGTTAAAATTGAAGAAATGATTGGTGAGTGGCAAGGCGGAAATCTTTTTACCGAGAGTAAGTGGTGGAGACTGTTTTTTAAAAATTTCATTGGATTCAAGTGGTACGGAAAAAAATTTTTAGATTCAAATAATGTGCAGGCACAGATCTGGTCTTTTTTGGGAAAAATTAAATTCAATATCCCCGGTGGCACCGCTTTTCTACGCAGGTTAGAATTTAGAGATAAAGTTTCCACCTCTATGATTTACAATTATCTGCCAATAGTTGATAATTTTAGGAAAGTAAATGATGATACGGTTATGGCAATAATGGAAATCAAGGGAAAGGTTAGCATATATTTTTATTTAAAAAGGATTTGAAACAATGGTTGATAGTGGGGTTTGGAACTCTGCGGTTGCTTCGCAACCTTGCCCTTCGGGTCATATAACAGCGGATAAAAGGCTTTGCTACACTTCGCTCAAATTACCTTTCGGCAACTTCTTTTATCCGCAATCCGTTAAACGAAATAAATTTTTCATTTTTCAATTTTTGACGATTGACCGACGCATTTTGTTGATTATTTGATATGGGGAAATATGGTGTCTCGTTGAGAAGAAGGCAGAATATTTTTTTAAAATTTTAATATACTACACATAGATACGAACTAACGTAATTATTCACAACCCACTCTTTTTTTTAATTCCCACGCTCCTTTCTGTCATCCCGACCGTATTTTCTCGTGGGGGGATCTAATTAAGGCTTTTTAATTTAAGATAATAAAAAATTAGATTCCTCCACTTCGTTCGTTTGCAGACTCACTTTCTTCGGTCGGAATGACACATTTATAGAAATTAATAAATTTGCCAAAGTTTAGATTTAAACTTAAATTTTATGCTACTAAATTGTAAAAAAATATTAAAAATCATCATAACTAACATTCAAAATAGTCTTTTTAGAAAAGATAAATTTATTTTATTAAGTTTATCTCTTGGATTATTAAGTAATTTTTTTATTTGGGGAATTGTGTATTATAAACTTCAAAGCATAGAAGACAATTTAATTCCCTTGTATTATAATATTTACTTTGGCATTGGATCAATTGGTCAAGCAAAGGAATTGTTTAAATTACCTCAAATTGGTTTAATAATTTATTTATTAAACTTTTGTTTGTCTTATTTTTTATATTCAAAAAATAAATTTCTAAGCCATTCTTTGCTTATCTGTTCTATTATAATCCAATTTTTATTAATTCTAACAACTTTTTTATTATTCAGCATCATTTAATCAGCTTGTAGCTTTTTAGCTTGTAGCTTGTAGGGTTTTTCTAAAAAGCTAAGAAGCTACCAGCTACAAGCTAATTTTCTATGGAAATATCTTTTTTTCCTTTAATTAAAATATTTTTTCTTTCAACCATTTCTTTTTTAATCGCTTTAATTTGGGTTCCTTTTTTAATTTGTTTTTTAAAAAAATATAATTTAGGAAAAACAATTAGAGAAAGCGCGGACACTCCCATATTTTCCAAGATGCACCAAATAAAATCTGGCACGCCAACAATGGGAGGAATTTTAATTTGGGGAACAACTTTAATTTTAATTTTTTTGTTTTTTTATTTATCCAAATTAACCCACTTGCCTATTTTTGAACAATTAAATTTTTTAACTCGTCCGGAAACTTTATTGCCATTTGGCGCTTTAATCGCTTCGGCTTTAGTTGGATTAGGAGATGATTTTTTAAATATTAAAAAAATTGGCCCTAATGGCGGAGGATTAAAAATAAAACACCGATTAATAATTTATACATTGATTGCTACATTGATTGCCTGTTTTGGCGCTTATTGGTTTTATTACAAATTAGAATGGAGCACAATTCACATTCCTTTTTGGGGAAATTTTAATATCGGTTTTTGGTATATTCCGCTTTTTATTTTTGTGGTAGTCGCTACGGCTTTTTCGGTAAATGAAATTGATGGTTTAGATGGTTTAGCTGGAGGAACTTTATTAATTTCTTTTGTCTCTTTTAGCGTAATCGCTTTTGTTTTAGGAAAAGTAAATTTGGCCGCTTTTTGCGGAGTAATTTCTGGAGCGCTATTGGCTTTTTTATGGTTTAATGTTTATCCGGCTAAATTTTTTATGGGAGACACCGGAGCAATGTCATTGGGTATTACTTTGGGTATTGTGGCGATGCTAACAAATGCTTTTTTGCTTTTGCCGATTATTGGTTTTCTTTTTATAATAGAATCTTTGTCGGTAATTATTCAATTTCTTTCTAAAAAATTTTGCCATAAAAAAATTTTTCTTTCTAGTCCGATACATCATCATTTAGAAGCAAAAGGATGGCCAGAGCCCACAATTGTCATGCGTTTTTGGATCATCGCCGGCGTTACGGCAATGATAGGATTGATTATTTTTTTATTAGATAAAGGAGCTTAAGTTTAAATTTTTCTCTAACATTTTAAAACAACTCCATTGATTTTTGATTGGTTGATTTTTTAGAGATAGGTCAATCAGATCGCCATGAAAATCGGTGCCAAAGGTAATAATTAAATTTAAATCATTGGCTAATTTTTGATAATGTTCAATCTGATGCCAAGAATGATAAGGCGTAATCGCTTCAATTCCTTTTAATCCTTGTTGTTTTAATTTTAAAATTATCTCGTCATCTTTATAGGCTAATTGTTGCCCAGGATGAGCTAAAATAGGCGCGCCTCCCGCTTTTAAAATTGTTTTTATCGCCAAAGGAGTGGAAATTTTTAAATGTTCGTCTGGAACAAATCCCGGTTGATCTTTTGTGAAATAATAATTAATTGTTTCGAAAAGATCTGGTTCTGGGATTTTTTTTATTTTCATTGATTTCGCTCGTTCTTTTAATTTTAAATCTTCAATTATTTTGTTTTTATTTTTTTTATTTTTCATTAAAATATTTTTTAAATGAACAAATCCAAAATATCTTGATTTAAATTTTTCCAATTCTTTAAAATCAATTTTAAAACCGATTGCTTCCATTTTTTTTAAAGTTTTAATTCCCCAAATATAATGTTCCTCCTGAGCTTGAGAAGTTAAATCAATTAATTCTTTATTTTTTAAATCAAAATTATAGCCAAGGAGATGAAGTTTTTTATTTTCAAAAAAAGTATAAAATTCTATTCCGGAAATTACTTTGATTTTATTTTTTTTCCCTATTGCCATTATTTTTTCAACTCCACTAATTGTATTATGATCAGTCAAAGAAATTGTTGAAATATTTTCTTCTTTGACTTTCTTAATAATTTGATTTAATTCAAACATTCCGTCAGAATAAACAGAATGCATATGAAGATCAATAAATTTTTGTTGCATAAAATTTTTTTAAAGGGGACAATCCCCGATTTTTAAAAGCTCAAAGCCTGCATAAATAAAGGGTAAAATTTTATGTAGGAGGTTGAACCTCCTACATGATAAACTTTTTTAAAATTTCAAAATGCGCTTTTTTTGCTTCTCGCGCTCTACTAACCGTGCCTTGAATTTGTTTTTGAGTAAATCCGCGAGAAATCAATTTTTCTTTATAACCTTTGTTAAAAATTTTTATAACTGCGCAAGCATGATGAAGAAAACGCAAACAAAGAGTAAGCGCAACAATGCGAAATAATTTTTTAAATTTTATTTTATTTTTTATTTTTTGAAAATAAGTTTTAAAAAACTCTTTCTGCCATTCTGGATTTCTAAAAGCGTTCATCCAAATAAAACAAAAATCAAACGTCTGATTATTTAAATGAACTAATTCCCAATCAATTACCACTAATTGACCGTTTGAAAGTAAAAAATTATTAGGATAAAAATCTCCATGAGTTAAATAATTTGCGTTTTTATTTAATAAAGTTCTATTTTTTTCAAGAAGTTGTTTTATTATTTTTAATTCTTTGGGAATTAATTTTTGAAGAATTTTAGTGTGATAATAATAATCAAAATCAGCTTTATACCAATGACAATTATGCCGATGCAACTCTATTGTTTTTTTTACTTTTGCGGTATTTTTTTGCAAATACAAAAGTCTTAAAGCAAATTCTTGGGCAGGATATTTATCCAAAAAATCTTTGGTTATTCCAGAATCCACATCCATTAATCCGGCAAACTTTCCTTCGCGATATTTTCTATAAAACCAAACATAACCCTGTTTATCTTGTCCGCTTTTTATTACTTCTGGCGTAATAAAATGAGGTTCAATAGAAGAAATAATTGGGGTTATTTTTTTATCAAACTCAATTTCTTTTTTTAAAGACATTAGAAGTTCGTCTGTGTTTTGAAATCTAGTTTTTAAAAAAAATTTTTTGCCATTTTTATCAACGCAAGTCGGCATAAAAAAACGTCTTTTATTTTTTATATTTTTTTCAATAGTAAACCCCTCGCCTCGCATTGAAACATGAGACTTTGCGAGGTGAGGGGTAAAATCATTATCTATAATGGTTAATCCTAATTGTTTTAATGTTTTATTAATTTTTTCTTTAGCTTGAGGAATAATTGAATATTGATACATAAAATTAGCTTGTAGCTTTTTAGCTTGTAGCTTGTAGGAAAAATAAAAAAACAAAAATCTTTGGTAAAAATACCAAAGATTAACTAACTTTTAAAAAATAATTTTGTGAGAAATAAAATAATTTGTCTTCTGTAGATAGCAGCTAAAGCGGCGCTTGCTCCAAGACCAGCGGTGGCAGCTGTTTTTTCGGCTTCAGATTTTTTTTCTTCTTGTTTTTGTTTTTCTATATTTTCTTTATTGTTAATTGTTGATTGTTGATTGTTGATTGATTTTTCTTCATTGTTAACTGTTAATTGCTGATTGCTGATTGATTTGTCTTCATTGTTAATTGTTGATTGCTGATTGCCGATTGATTTGTCTTCGTTGTTGATTGTTAATTGTTGATTGTTGATTATTTTTATGTCCTCTTGCATTCTTGGCAATATTCTATATTCTTCTCCGAGCTGACTGACAATTCCAGTGACTTCGACTTGATCTCCTTTTTGCATTCTCGGTTTTTCAATTTTTGTTGATTCTTTGATATAAACTTTAATTCCGCACTTTGAATTCAATGTTTTATTTTTTAAACAAGCCATTGAATCGTCAGCAACATAAAAAGTGTCGCCAGATGTTTCTATTACTTCTCCTTTGACTTTTATCAAATAACCTTCCGTGTTCTCATTAATTTCATTTATTTTTATTTCTTCTAAATGAATTGACTGGTTTTTTTGTAAAATTTTAATTTCATTTTTTGAAGATAAATTAATTCTTGCTTCATTTTGATAAGAAGAAAGTTCGCCTTGAATTTCTATTTCATCGCCTAAATTTAATTCTGGAAAATCTTTGTTAAATAAATAAACCTGAATGCCAGAGCCGGCGAGATAAAAAATTTGCGAGCCTAAAATTCCCGGAACGCAAGAAACAACCCCTTTAACTTTTACTATTGCGCCTTTTTCTAATTTCCTAACCTCCTTGAGAGATTTAAGATTTAAAATTTTATTATTCTTTTGTTCTTTTTCTTCATTGTTATTTATTAATTGTTGATTGTTGATTGTTTTTATGTTTTCTTGTTTTTTTATTTCATTGTTGATTGTTGATTGTTGATTGTTGATTGATTTATTATTTTCTTCTTCGGTTTTGAGATTTTCGTTTTCGTTTTGGTTTTGAGTTTTGAGTTTTGAGTTTTGAGTTTCATTGTTGTCTGTTAATTGTTGATTGTTAATTGCCCCAGGACTAGGATTAACCCATTCCCATTTTCCATTTTCCATTCGCGAATAAGATTGGCCAGATTTTGCGTTTTGATAAAAAATTTCTGATTTAAGTTGATTATTTGGATCAAATAATCTCGCCCTGTCTTTGTCGTTGTTTAAAATAATTCCAGTTTGTTTTCTTTTGAAAATTAAATAGCCTTGTTTTAAAATAATGGTGTTTAAAGGAATAATATATTTTGCGCTTCCATTTTCATCGTCGTCTAAAATCCAATTTGTTAAATTTATATCTTGATCTCCTTGGTTAAAAAATTCAATCCATTCTTCTGTGTCATTTCCTTTTGGATCTGGTAAAATTTCATTGATAATAATTTGGTTTGAATAAACTGGCGTAGAATACGAACCATAACTAATTGGAGGGGTGTTTTCATTGTTTTTTTGTTCTTGTGTTTTTTTGTTTTCTTGTTTTTTTGTTGGCGTGATTGTTATTTGCCAGTCGTCTTTGTTGATGTTTGTATCTTGACCATCTGGAAATCTAATGATTGATTGGCCTTGTTTTGGCAAAGGGGCGTTGTTGAAAATATTTTCATTTTTCCATTGGACTTGGCCATAAATTACTTGGTCAAGAAGAAAACCATCTTTATTTTTTAAAATAATAATATCGCCGTCGTTGTTTAAACTTCCTTTTGGATCTTCAATTATTAAAAAATCTTTTGCTTTGATAACGCCGGTTAAAGTTATTTTTGCGCCTGATCCTTCTTCAATCGTCCAGCCATTGATGTCAATTTCTTGATCTGTAAAATTATACAATTCAATCCATTCTTTTTCATTTTCCAACGGATTTGAAACAATTTCATTAATTACCACGCCAGTTGTTGGTTGAGGAATGACGGCCATGGCTAATTCTTTTTCGTTTTCTTTATTGTTATCTGTTAATTGTTGATTGTTAATTGCGTTTGGCGTTGCCTTGTCTTTTGTTTCTAAATCAAGGTTTGTTTGGGTTGTTGCTGAATGCCAACTATAAATAATTTTCCCATCTTCGATTTTTTCATTTCTTTCCATTGAAATTTTTTCATTTGTTTCATTTTTCCCGGCCAATGGAATTTTTCCATCGCCGGCTTCGTCTAAAAGAATTGCTTTTTGATCTTGAAAATTTCGATCATAAAGTTTGATTTGAAGATTTGAATTAGAAAAAGTTACGTTTGAATCTATTAAGTCGGGATCAATATTGAGAATTGATTGACCATTGGTAAATTGATAGTCTTTAGAATTATTGGAAATTAGAAAAAAACCATTTGGAGAAATTTTGCCAGATTTAATTAAAAGCATTGATTCTTCTTTTTCGTCTTTTAAATAAGTAAGATTAAAATTGCTTAGATCAATTTCTTGATTAGTTGTGTTTCGTAATTCAATCCACTCATCAGCTGTTGAGCTTGAACTGCCAGACCACATTAACTCATTGATAATTACATCGCCCGACTTTAATGGTTTTTCATCTTTATTTTTTTTTAAATTTAAACTTTGATTTTCATTATTTTCATTGTTAATTGTTGGTTGTTGGTTGTTAATTGATGTGTCCTCATTGTTAATTGTTGATTGTTGATTGTTAATTGATAGCGTGTATTCAATTTTTTCATCCTTGATTATTTTTTCATAAGTCATTGTTGATTTTGTTGTTTCTGTTTTTTTGTCAGTGTAATCAACAAACATATGATATTCTCCATTGTCTGTCGCCTCAAGTTCTATTTTATATTCACCCGGCAAAGGATTTGGAATATAAATCATTTTTACTCCGTTTGGATCTGTTGTTCCTTGATACTCCGCGTTTGGAATTTCTTTTATTTCTTTAGTAATTATTTTTCCATCCGGAGCGATAATTTTCACTTTGACCGGCGAAGCGAAAAAGAAAACCATTTCATCATTGTATTGAGGCGAAGAAGAAAAAACTTCTGGCGGCTTTATGCCTAAAATATCAAAAATATCTTTTTGGGCCAAGTCCGGAAGATCCTGATGTTTGGCTTTTTCTAAAGAAATTATTTTAGCCTGCGAACTTAGACCACCAATTTCTCCTGTCGCGCTGTCATAAAGAACTTCGCCATCGCCGTTTATGTCTGTTTTTGGTGGATTAATTGGATCTGGTTCTCCATTTTTCCATTTAGATAAAATATTTTCAATGCCTTGATTTATTAACAAAGAACATTCTTCGGTGGTATTGCTCTCTGAAAAAGTATTAATGTTTGCAAAATTAAAAAATTCCTTTTGAGATGAATAATCTTTTTGACATAAATTTGCATTTAATATTTCTTGTCTCACTTCATTATTAGAAACAAAATTATTTTCAAATTGAATGCCTATTTTTTCTTTTAGCCATTTTATAAAAATATTTACAAGACCTTCAAACATCTTTGGTTCTCCCACTAAAATATTATTTAAAGTATTTTCTTGAACGCCAGCAATAATATTTACTTCCGTCCTTTTAAAAAGTTTTTCCACATTTTCTGGTTTATTTAATTCATTTAAAAAAACATTAACACTTTCTTCATCCATTTCTGAAACAGGAATTATTTTTTCTGTTTTTTTATTTTTTAAAAAATCATAAATTGGCAAAAGTTCGCGAATTGAGGGAATATAATTATGAATTGTTTGCACAAAGCTTTCAGTGTTATGAAGGGTTGTGAGGTACTTAAAATAAATATAAAATGGAGGTTTTGGCCAATCTTCCGGAACCATACCTCCTTGCCAAGGCAGATATGCGTTACTTGCGCCATTATTTGGTGTGCCTAAAATAATCAATTGATCAATATCATTTTGATAATCATCTGATTCAATGTACGCTCTCGCAACTAACCCGCCCATTGAGTGAGCGACAATATCTATTTTTTCTGAACCAGTTTGTTCTTTTACTTTCTTGATTAAAGGAATGAGATAATTTTTATATGTTTCATTATTTTTTTGTCGCCAATCATAATACAAAACAAAAAGTTTTTGATCTTTTTTAAATTCAGATTTTTCAAAAGAGTTAATAATACCATTATAATTTGTAACGCTGGGACAAAAATCCCAATTATTAAAAAAAATATCCGGGAGAAGTTGACCAACCATTAAATCCCAATTACAAGTGCCGGCAAATCCAGGAATTAAAATCACTGGCTCTTCGCCTTTTTGAATTTTTGGTTCTTTAATTAATTCTGGCCATTCTGCTCCTAAAATTGATTTGCAATATTCATTTAATTCTAATTTTTGTTCAATTGTTCCAAAATTTTTAACAAATTCGCATAATTCTCTTTCCATTTCTGGATCAACTATAAACGCTGCTTGAGAAATTCCAGAATTTGTGAATAAAAAAATATTTAGAATGATTAGTGTTAAAAATATTTTTTTGATGTTTTTAGATAACATAATTATTTTGTTATAAAAATATGGTCTAAGCCTAAATAAAAAAGAAAATATGTGCCAAAAGCCCAACTATAAAAACATAGCCCAACTAATATTAAAGAAGTCAAACTGCAAATAATAATTCTTTTTTTTGTAAATTTTTTATATTTTTTCCAAACAAAATAAAAAGGAGAAGGAATGATTATAAAAACACTGACCAATAAAAAACCTATTATAAATGATATTAAAAATATAAATTCCATATATTCGTAAATATTAAAAAGTATGTTTCCCATTTTTGCTTTATCAAAATTAAATATCCATCCAATAGAAACACCAATTATAAAACAAAGAATAAAAATATGAATTAATGAAAATAAAAAACAGAGAATAAATTTTTCCCAATTTAATTCTTTATATTTTTTTTTGACTATAAAAAATGGTAAAAGAAAGATAAAAAGAAAAATTAAAAAAAGAATAACAGATGTTAAACTTATTGTGTCATGGCCAAAAAAAAGAATTCCAAAAAACCAAAGCCCAATAAAAATCCAAAAAAAATGACGCATTTCTTTACTCTTAATAATCTCTTTTAACTTTTCTAAAAACATAAAATAAAATTGCAAGTTTCTATTGCAACTTGCTTAATAAGTTTATTAAAACTTCTTATTTTAAATCAAAAATAAGGCTTTTAAAACCGAGAGTATTTACCCAATAATTATTCGGATTATTTTTGAGAAATTTATTAATTTCTTTTCTTTGAGTAGTTATTTTATTACCATTACCGCTATCGTTTAATAGAACATTAGAATATTTGCCATCTAAAAATGAAATATCAGGAGTTACGCACTATTAATGTGCATTTGGCTAATATTAGCTAAAAATGAAAAATTAACAAAAATTCAATTTTCGCTAACTTTAGCCATTTTTTGATTAAACTGCGTAAGTCCTGAATATAAGAAACTCCATTTTTTTCAGTTAGCCCTAAAATTTCAATTAATTCTGAAATCTGTTTATCCTGTCCTCCGCCCGATGTATTTAAATGTTTGGCTTCACAAAGTAAGATTTTATTTTTCGCTTTAATTATTAAATCTAACGTTTTATTTTGCTTTTTAGTTTTAATTTTCACGTCTAAATTTTTGCGTACATTTTTTAAACTAAATTTTTTAGAAAATTTTACTACGCAATAATCAATTTTAAAAAAATCATCCCAATCAAAAGCTTCTTTAAATCCTTGTTCTTTTAAAATATGAATTAATTTATTTTCTCCACATTTTCCTTTTTTGCGAGATGAGTTTGTGTCTAATATCGCTTGCACCCATTCTTCAGGCGCCATTTCATTTAACACTCTTTTGGCAAAATATTTTTTAGTGATTTTTTTAAGTAAATTTATTTCATTTTTTGCTTCATTAATAATGTTGTCGCAAGCATTTATAAAACAAGCAAATTCAGAACAATTGAAGTATTTATTGATCATTTATTTCGTGTTAGTTTTTACCTCTTCAATACTAATAATATCCGTTTCATCATTTCCCCAATTCACATCGTCAATATTCTCCAATGCCATTTTTTCCGCTTCTTGTTTATTTTTCGCATTAATTTCAATTTTACCATATTCAGTATGTGAAATTTCGACTATAAAATTTTTCATAATTTTTTTAATTAATTTTATCAAAACAATTTTTTTCTATTTTTTTACTGCTAATAACTTTTTTAGAATCTTTAATAAAATTATAAAAATCTTTGTTGATAGCTGACAAATAGTTCATAAAATTTATATCCACTTCCTCCCTTTCTCTCGCCGACACAATAATTTCGCTTTTTTCTGGCTCGTTAATATTCAAATAGATTACACCAATGCCATAACCACTGTTTAATCTAATTAAATTTGAAATAAAATTTTTATCCTTATCTAAATCGCCAACAACTAAATACCCAAAATTAGCCCAACTAGAGTTAGATACGGCTTAAAAATAACATTCTGTTAAATTAGATCTGTCTATTTTCAATTTTAACTCAAAACTAAAAAATTGAGCAACCTTACTTGAAATTAACCCTTGTTTTTCTACTTCCGATTGAAAAATATCATTTAAATTCAATAAAGAAAAATTAGTTCCTACGATATCTGGATTTGACCATTTATTAATTTTATTTCCTCTGCTTTTAACCTTTAATGCGTTTATTGTTTTTGAATAAACATTAAATCTATCAAAAACAAACTTAACTAAAACTGGGTGGAGATCATATTCTCTTAATAATGTTTCTTCTGGCACATCATCCGTTATTAATTCAAACTTTCTTGCTCCAACTTTTTTTATTCAGGACTTACGCAGTTTAATCAAAAAATGGCTAAAGTTAGCGAAAATTGAATTTTTGTTAATTTTTCATTTTTAGCTAATATTAGCCAAATGCACATTAATAGTGCGTAACTCCTGTTATTGTTGGTTTTACTCCACTGGAATATTTAGTCAACTGTCTTGCTATAGCTGAGCGAGGAACGACAACACGCATAAATTCCTCACATAGTTTATGTTTTGGATTATTTTCTATTTGTTCTAAAATATCTCCCTGTGTCAAAGAAATATCTGATTTTTTTAATACCTTAATTATTAAATCTATTAGTTTCATAATTTGAATTATTTTAAAATATTAATTTCTTTTGTCGCTTTATTTTTATGTAAATAAGGAGGATTAGTGCAGACAAATTTATATTCTTTGGGTAAATTTATAGAATCGTTAAGAAAAACATTTTGTTCGTCAATATAATTTTTATCAAAATCAAAACCTACAAATTTTTTACATTTATTATTTCTAGCCCAATTTAATAAATCCTGATTTCCAGCAAAGGGGTCAGTAATTTCTTTATTTTTAACAAACTCACTAAATCCTTGTAGAATATAATCAGAATTTGTAGTAAAGAATTGGCCTAAATTGCGTTTTTTTATAATCGCGTTCATATTTATATTATATCATAAATAAAAATTTTATATTTTTTCTTCCACCATTATATTTCTAGACTTACTTATCTCGTGGCTATATTTTTTTGAGCGGAAATTTTAAACCAACGTTACCGACGCCACTTTGTCATTTTGATTTTTAATAATATTCAAGGGCATTGTATCTATTTTCTTGGCTCTTCTCCGAAAAAGTACAGTAACTTTTAGTTAAAAAGTTAAAATTTTATTTAAAATTAGAGAAATTTGTATGATTAAATAATAAAACTATTTATTACTTTAAATTACAAAGCTTTCAAATTTTCCCTTTCCTTAGGGGTTGTTCAAAAATAACTTCCTCATAGATAAGTCGTATAATTTTATTTAGATTAACAAATATCTAAAATTTAGGGAAGTTGTTTATGAACGGACCCTTAATGAGAGAAGTTTCCCAAATTTTCCCTTTCCTTAATGAGAGATTATTCCCAAATTCTCCCCCTTCCTTGATGAGAGAGATTATTCCCAAATTCTCCCCCTTCCTTGATGGGAAGGGTTTCTCTGATTTCCCCCTCCCTTGATGGGAGGGGTTAGGGGAGGGTGGTAAAAGAAAATAAAATATGTCTTATCTTATTCCTTTTGCCAAAAATCTAAGAAAAAATTCCACTGAAGCGGAAAAATTATTGTGGCGTTATCTTAGAACAAAACAATTTAATAATCTAAAATTTAGAAGACAGCAAGTAATTGGAAAAT
>JACQWZ010000039.1 GCA_016209005.1 Candidatus Kuenenbacteria bacterium | reverse complement strand
CAAAATGTTACTCATAACAGATTAGAAAAAGATTTTTCTGTTTTGATAAAAGATTGTTTGAAATATTTAAACCGGAATAAATTTAATTCTATAAAATTTGAAAATTTATTTTAGGGAAATTTAAAACAAAACCAGTATATCTATTAATATTACATAATTTAATTTTAATCAAATTGAATCATAAAATTAAATTATAGAACATTTCTGACGATCGTCATAAACGCACTATCGCTTTTTTTGTTTTAATTTTAATACCATCTTTTGCGACGATCGTCTAAAATGTGGTATTAAAAAAATCATTTAAAATTAATCAAAAATCAAATAAATTATTGTTTAACAAAATCTATATATTCTTTTACTCCTTTTAACCAACCACCTTTAAAATATTCTTCGGGTTTAAAAATTTTTAAATTTACCCATTTCATTTCAGTGTGTCGTGATGATAATATAATTTCACCACTGTCTAAAGTGCCGGAATATCCAATTGCAAATATTCTTACTAAAGGATTCCCTGGTGTCGCTTCAATTCGTTCATATCTCATAAATACTGCTGGTTTAATAATTGTATATTTAATTTTATCACCTAATTCTTCAATCATTTTACGTTTAATAATTTGCTCAAACGGTACATCAAATTCATCTTTTTTAATCCTTCCGCCAGGTAAATCCCAATCGCCAAAATTATCTTTAAGAATCAGTAAAGACGCAAAATCTTGCGTCTCTACAAAATTCATTAAAAAAATTTTTACTGCAACAAAATATGTATCTTTTTGTTCTATGTTCATAAAAATTATGATAAATTTTATAAAATTAATTATAGCGTGTTTTTGACGATCGTCACAAACACACTATCGTTTTTTATTTTTTTTATATTTTTTTAATACCATCTTTTGAGACGATCGTCTTAAAATATGGTATTGATATTAGCGTTAAAAAATTATAATCAAAAAAACTAATTAAAAATCGGAAATTTTTTTGTTTTCTTGTTTGCCTGTTTCCATATTTTTTAAACAAACTTCATTATTTTTTCTTTCATCGTCTCCAAAAATCAAAACCTTTTCTATGTTCATATTATTCGCATATTGCAAGGCTTTGCTTGGCGATCTAAACAAATAATCCATATCAACCTTATATCCTTTGTCTCGCAATTCTTTAATAATTTTTAATCCCGGTTTGATATTTTGTTCGCCAATCGGAATAAATAATAAATCAACGACTGTTTTTTTATTCGCTTTTTTAGAAATTTCTAAAGCGTCAAAAATCGTTTCCAAACCAAAACTTATGCCAATGGCCGGTATTTCTTTTTTGAAATTTAAAAAATTACCGAACATTTTGTCGTATCTCCCGCCGCCAGCCAAAGAACAATTTATCTTGCTTTTATCTTTTAAAAATACTTCAAAAACGTTGCTGGTGTAATAAGCCAATCCGCGAGCTAAGCTAGGCAAAAAAATCACATTTTCTCTGTCATCTAAATAAAATAAAATTTTTTCTATTTCTAATAATCCTTCTTGATTGATTAATATTTTTTTTAAAGTATCAATTTTATCTTGATTGTTTTTTCCGTCAATATTAATTAATTCTAAAATTTTATTTATATTTTTAATTGGTAAATTCTTTTTTTCTAATTCTTCTTTTACTCCATTTTCGCCAATTTTATTTAATTTATCAATTGATATAATAACTTGATCTCGAATTGTTTCTGGAACCTTAACTTGATCTAAAATGGCGTTGAGTATTTTTCGGTTATTAATTTTTATTTCGACTTCCAAATTTAATTTTTTAAACACTTCTAACGCCAATTCAATTATTTCCGCGTCAATGATTTCATTTTTTACACCGACAACATCGGCATCGCATTGCCAAAATTCTCTGTATCTTCCCAATTTAATTGGCCCATCTCTAAAAACTTGTCCAATTTGATAGCGTTTAAACGGCATTTTAAGATTTTGATTCATGCCAATAAAACGCGCGAGAGATGGCGTAAATTCTGTTCTTAAAATTAATTTTCGCTTGCCATTATCTTGCAATTTAAAAGATTCTTTTAAAATATCCGACTCTTCGCCCTGAATATATTTAAAAGAAAATAAAGAAAACCTTTCTAAAATAGGGGTTTCTATTGGGGAGTAGCCAAAAATTTCAAAAATATTTTTTAAAATATCAATAATTTTTTCTCTGACGATTTTTTCTTCCGGCAAAAAATCCCTCACCCCCTTGGCTAATTGTAAGATGTCTGATTTCATATGAATTAGCTTTTAGTTTTTAGAAATTTCTAATTCTGCATTCTATAAGCTAACAGCTATCAGCTAAAAACTGGTTAATTGGGACGAGCGACCGGATTCGAACCGGCAACAGCCAGGACCACAACCTGGAGCTCTACCATTGAGCTACGCCCGTCAAAGAATGCAGAATTATAAAATGGGCAAAAATTTTCAATTTTCAATCAATTTTTAATGACTTAATTTTTAATTTTTAATAAATCTTAAATCTAAAATCGTAAATTTTAAATTTTTTGTTTTATTGTTTTATTGTTTTATTATTTTATTGTTTTTTTATTTTTTTATTTTTATTATTTTGCCTTTTGTGTTTTTAATTTTTAGTTTTTTTGTCATTGCATTTGCGCGATTTCAGAATTTAATTTAGCGATTTTTTTCTCTAAACTTTCTAAATCTAATTTTGCTGTTCCATTTTCTTGACCCATCTTTATGTAAAGTAAAAGTACACCTGCTGTCCAAAGTGGCAAAGCGCCTATAATTGGGATTGCTTCAGCTATTGATGTGCCTACACTTGTCATTCTAATTGTTTTTACTTGTTTGACACTACCCTTGCAACCAAAAAATAAAACAGCTCCAAATCCCAAATCTATTATCCAATCTAACCAGGAAAATAATTCTATTGAAAATATATCTAATAAATCTTTAAATCCAGCAAACATCAAAGCTAAAATAAAAAACGTTATACTAAAATCACCTATTTCTTTTCTTAATTGAAAGGCTTTTGCTTGATATTTTTTTAAAGCGCTTAATTTAGATGAAAGACTAACTTTATTTCTAGCTTCTCGCATTGCAGTCTCATATTGTAGTTGTTGTTCTTCGTCTCTATAATCTATTGGCATAATAAAAAAATGTAAAATGTAAAAATCAAAATGTAAAAAATCAAAATGACAATGCAAAATTTAAAATGAAATTGATAAATTTAAAATATAATTTTAATTTGTCATTTGTCTGCTATTTTGTTATTTACTGTAGGGGACGGGTTTTATGTCCGCCCTTTCAAAGAGGGCACCCACAAGGGGATGCCTCTACAACTAATGTAATTTTTCTTTTATTTTTTCCTTCAATTCTTCCATTTGCTCTAGAGATAACTTGTATTCTTCTATATTTTTTTGTTCTTGTGTTTTTGTGTTTTCTTGTTTTTTTGTTTCTGTGTTTTTTTGTTCTTCTGTTTTTACATTTTCTTTTTCTACGGTCGTTTTAACATTTAAAATTCCTTGTTGAACATTTTGCAAAGATTTTTTTAATTCTTCTAAATCTTTTTTAAATTGCAAATCTTTTGGGCTTAATTCTTTTTTTTGTTGTAATTGTATTTTTAACGCGCCAAGGTCTTTTTTTAAAAAAAATCCCCAAATAATAATTATAACAACTGTAATTATTGAAACGCTAAGCCAGAGGATTGTTTTCTTTTTGTCATTTGAAAGGGGCATAAATATTAATTTCTAATTACTCTAATTTTAAAAACAGTTAAAAGTATAAAGTTAAAAATTAAAAGTTAAAGTTAATAGTTTAAAGTTAATCCGCCAACTGGCGGACAGTTTAAAGCTTAAAATAACAGTATTTTGTATTTTAACTTTTAACTTAAAACTATAACTTTGAACTTTGCACTTTTAACTTTTAACTATTTATTAAGTTAATTAGGTTAATTTGTTTTAATATTTTAATATTCTTGTGTTTTAATGCTTATTTTCCATCTCCACCATTTTCATCTCCGTCTGGCTGATTAAATCTTTTTTTAAAATTTTAAATTTACTAATTGGTTCCGATTTTTTAGCGCCCATTTCTGAATAAAATTTATCTATTCCGTCTAAATTTTTTTTTAGCCCAGAAATTTTATAATGCATTGGGATGACAATTTTAGGCTCAATTTGGCTAATTATTTGTTTGGCTTCTTTGGCGTCAATTGTAGAAGTTCCACCGACCGGAACTAAAAGAATATCCACTTTTTCTATTTTTTCCAATTGTTCATCAGATAAAATATGCCCTAAATCTCCCAAATGAGCAACAGTTATTTCGCTCATTTTGATTAAATAAATAGTGTTAAATCCTCTTTGTTTTCCTTGTTCTTTATCATGGAAACAAGGAATTCCATAAATAAAAACATTTTGAATTTCATATTCCCCTGGCGTAGAAACAATTAAAGGAGATTTTTCTGCAACGCCAGAAACAGCCCTAATATTATTGTGATCACAATGATTATGGCTCATTGTGATAATATCCGCTTTTAATCCATGCAAAGGTTTTAATCCAAGTTCAGAATTATAAGGATCGGTAATTAAAGTTATATTTTTGTCTTGTATTTTAAAACAAGATTGTCCCAACCAAGTTATTTCCATAAATAAGTTACGATTTACGATTTAAGATTTAAGATTTAAGATTCCAACCAAAGGCTGGTTACCCTCCGGGTGATAAAATAAGATTAGTTTTAAACTTATTTATATTTTACAAAATTTAATTGAAAAAAACAATAACTTGTGATAAAATGAAAAACACAAAAACACTAGAACATAAAAACAAGAAAATAATAATTATTAATCAGTTAATTGGTTAATTGGTTTTTTTAACTATGCGACTAATTAACTGTGTAACTGTTTACATTTTAATTTTATTTAATTTTATGTCTTACTTACATCAACAAATAGAAAAAAAGTGGCAGAAGATTTGGGAGAAAAATCGATCTCATAAAACAAGAGACGCTTTTAAGAAAAAAAAGTTTTATTGTTTAGATATGTTTCCCTATCCCTCTGGCGAGGGATTGCATGTTGGCCATATGAGAGGATATTCTTATTCAGACGCGATTGCTCGAAAAAAAAAAATGGAAGGCTATAATGTTTTGCATCCAATGGGTTGGGACGCTTTTGGTCTACCTGCTGAAAATTTTGCTCTTAAACACAAGGTTCATCCGGCTGAAAGCGCTAAAAAAAATATAGACAATATTAAAAAACAACTTCAATCAGCTGGATATATGTACGATTGGGATCGAGAAATTAATTCTTCTTCTCCAGAATATTATAAATGGACTCAATGGCTATTTTTAGAATTATATAAAAAAGGATTGGCTTATCGAAAAGAAGCGCCAATAAATTTTTGTCCTTCTTGTAAAGCTAGTTTAGCCGACGAAGAAGTGGTAGAAGGAAAATGCGAAAGATGCGGGACATTAACGACTAAAAAAAATTTGAAGCAATGGTTTTTTAAAATTACAAAATACGCCGATCAATTGATTGATGATTTAGAAAATTTAGATTGGCCGGAAAAAGTTAAAATAATGCAAAGAAATTGGATTGGCCGAAGTTATGGAACGGAATTTTTTATGCAAGTTTTACACGGAGAAAAAGGCGCGATGAAACCAGAAAAAATTGATAAATTTACTTGCCAATGGATAGGCATTGATTTAAATGAAGAATTAGTAAAAATAAAAGTTTGGACAACTAGAGTTGATACGGTTTTTGGAATGACCTATGTTGTTTTAGCGCCTGAACATCCTTTAATCCCTTATTTAACAACTGAAAAATATAAGGAGGATGTGGAAAAATATATAGAAAAAACGCGAAATGTTTCGGAAGTTGAAAGAATGTCCCAAGAAAAAGAAAAGACCGGAGTTTTTACTGGTTCTTACGCAATTAACCCTCTTAATGGAATTAAAGTTCCAATTTGGATTGCTGATTATGTTTTGCTGGAATATGGAACCGGGGCGATTATGGCTGTGCCGGCTCATGACGAAAGAGATTTTGCTTTTGCTGAAAAATATGGCTTGGAAATTATTGAAGTAATAAAATCAGAGGATGGTAAATCTTCTATTGAAAATGGCGCTTTTAAAGAAGATGGGATTTTAATTGGCTCAGGAGAATTTGATCAATTATCTTCTGAAGTAGCTCGAGAAAAAATTACCCAATGGTTAGAAAATCAAGGATTTGGTTATGGAATTAAAAAATATAAATTAAGAGATTGGTTAATTTCTCGGCAAAGATATTGGGGAACGCCAATTCCAATAATTTATTGCAATCAATGCGGAGAAATCCCTGCGCCTGAAGAAAGTTTGCCCATTACACTTCCAGAGAATATTCAAAATTTTAATCCCACGTTAGATGGAAAATCTCCGCTAGCCAACATTAATGAATTTGTCGAAACCAAATGTCCGCATTGCGGAGGATACGCCGAAAGAGAAACTGACACAATTTCTCAATGGGTTTGTTCTTCTTGGTATTTTACTCGATATGTTGATCCAAAAAATTCAAAAGAAATTTTTAATAAGAAAAAAATAAATCATTGGTTGCCTGTTGATTTATATATTGGCGGAGTGGAGCACGCGATTTTACATTTACTTTACGCGCGTTTTTTTACAAAAGTAATGCTCGATTTAAAATTAATAGAATTTAGCGAACCATTTATTCATCTTTTTAATCAAGGAATGGTTTATTATAAAGGAAAAAAAATGAGCAAATCAAAAGGGAATGTTGTTAATCCAGATGAATTTTTTGAAAAATATGGCGCTGATTCAATGCGAATTTATAGTCTTTTTATGGGACCAGCCGAACAAGATGTTGAATGGAATGATCAAGGCGTGATTGGAGTTTATAGATTTTTACAAAAAGTTTGGAAAATTGTTGAAAAATATCAGTCAACAACCAATCTTCCCATAGACAACGCTAAGACGATGGAACAATTAAAACAATCAAAAGAATTAGAGCGATTAATTCAGCAAACAATTAAAAAAGTTAGCGAGGACATTGATAATTTTAAATTTAATACAGTAATTTCCACTTTAATGATTTTGTTAAATGAAATGGAAAAACAGCCCCATAAGCTACAAGCCTCCGACGACATGATGTCGGAGTCCCGACTAGAACGTCGGGATACAAGCTACAAGCTGTTTTTAAAACTTCTCGCGCCGATCGCTCCGCATATTTGCGAAGAATTATGGCATCAATTGCATCCAGAAATTTCCGAAAAAGAAAGTATCTTTGACCAACCTTGGCCAAAATACGATCCAGATTTAATTATTGAAGAAAAATTTGAATTGGTCATTCAAATTAATGGAAAAATGCGATGTAAAATAGAAGTAGAAAAAAATATTTCTGAAATTGAAGCAAAAGAATTAATCCTAAAAAATGAAAAAATAAAAAAATGGATTCCCGACGAAAAACAAATTAAAAAAATAATTTTTGTTCCGGGGAGATTAATAAATATAGTACTTTAGTTTTTGGCTTATAAAAAAATTAATAAATAATTATGCCAATCGCTAAATCTATTAAAAAATTTTCAATTTTCAATTTTCAATCAATTTTCAATGATTTAATTTTCAAACAAAAACAATAAAAAATAAGGTGTTTAAAAATTGATTAATTGAAAATTTAATAGAAATTGAAAATTAGAAATTAGAAATTGCAAAAATTTTCTTAAATTTTTGTGTTTTTATGTTTAAGATCAAAAAATTATTTCCTTCTTTTTTAAAAAGAGAAATTGGCGAGTTTTATATTGCTGTTTCAATTCAAACTTTCGCGCTTTCAATGATCTCTCTTTTTGAACCTCTTTATCTTTATAAATTAAAATTTTCAATCCCACAAATCCTTGTTTTTTTTATTTCTGTTTATTTAATCTTCTTTTTTGTAGTTCCCTTAAGCGGTAAAATTATTAATCGTTTCGGCTTTGAACATTCAATATTTTTTTCCATTCCATTTTGTATTTTATATTTTTTAAGTCTTTATCTAATTTCTTTTTATTCTTTTTTTATTTTTATCGCCCCTATTTTTTTAGTTGTTTATAAAATGTTATATTGGCCAAGTTATCACGCTAATTTTGCAAAATATGGAATTAAAGAAGAATTAGGCAAAGAGGTTGGCGCCCTTAAAATAATAGGGTTGATAGTTGGAGTAATTGGTCCGTTTATTGGAGGATTAATTATTGCTTTTTTTGGATTTAATATTTTGTTTATTATTGTCGCTTGCATTCTTTTTGTTTCAATTATTCCTCTTTTTACGACAAAAGAAAAGTTTATCGCCCAAAAATTTTCTTATAAAAATTGTTTTAAACGTTTATTCTCCAAAAAAAATAAAAAAGCCATGTGGAAATTTATTGGCATAGGAGAAGAATTGGTTGATTTGGTTTTGTGGCCTATTTTTATTTTTTTAATTATAAAAAATTATTCTATTCTCGGCGGGGTGATTTCTTTGTCTATTTTAATTAGCATTTTTGCCACATTTTATATTGGTTATTCTTTTGACAATGGAAAAGGAAAAAAAATATTAAGAAAAAGTTTAATGCCATATTTTATTTTTTGGATAATTCGAGGATTTATAAAAACCATTTCCGGAGTTTTTATAATAGAACTTTTTGCTAGAATTTTTCGCTCTGGAATTTTTATTCCTTTAACAGCTCATACTTACAAAACAGCCAATCAATATGGAACCTTAAAATACGCTATATTTTTTGAGCAAGCATTAACAATTGGAAAAACATCCATCGCCCTTATCGCATTTTTATTATTTTCTATTTTTAGCGCTGGATTTTGGATTTGGGCAACTATTTTTTTTATTGCCGGTTTATATTCTTTGTTATATTATGTTGATTCAAAATAATATAAAAGTAACTACTCGCAATTGTTTTTTTAAAAAAATCGTCCACCCCTGTTCAAGTTCACAAACATAAATGTTCAAGTTCACGAACATAATTGACACTTTATTTGATTAAAATTAGTGGAATATATAAAAACACAGATGATTAATTTTTGCCCTTAGCAACCTGCTTTTTGTTCAAATTTAAAGAATTGGCTAACTTTAATAAAAATTTATAGTGTCAACTATAACATGAACCAGTGTAAAGACTATTTAGCTGAAGAAAAAATAAAAAATACAAAAATTAAATTTATTCCATTAAGTTATTTTTAAATTTTTAAAGCGGATTTTATTTTGGATCGAGCTTGGTGAGTTTTTGTGAATTTAAGCCAATCAAGGCTTGGTTTTTTTCTGCTTTTACTGGTAATAATTTTAACTACGTCTCCGCTTTTTAAAAGAGTGTCCAAAGCACTTAAATGATTATTAATTAAAGCTCCGGTGCAACTATGCCCAATGTCTGTGTGAACATGATAAGCAAAATCAATTGGCGTCGCTTGTTCGGGCAAATCAATGACATCTCCTTTTGGAGTAAAAATAAAAATACGATCTTTAAAAAAATTCATTTTTAATTTTTTTAAAAATTCTTCTGGCTGTTCAGACTCGGATTCTTTTTGCCACTCTAATAAATGATTAAGCCAAATCATTCTTTTTTTATCTATTTGAGCTCCTTGTTTTGGTTTTCCTTTTTCCGCATAAACCCAATTAGCGGCAATTCCATATTCTGTTTCACGATGCATTTTTTCCGTTCTAATTTGAATTTCAATAATTTTATCATCTGATCCAAAAACCGTTGTGTGTAAAGATTGATATCCGTTAGATTTAGGCATAGCGATATAATCTTTAATTCGCTGAGGCAACGGTTTCCATTTACTATGGATTAATCCTAAAATTGAATAACAATCAACTATTTTTTCTGGAACAATAATTCGAATAGCGACAAGATCGTAAATTTTATCTGGATTTTTATTAATTTCCGGACGATTTAATTTTAAATAAAAACTGTAAAGATGTTTAATTCGGCCGTGAATTTCTAAATTTTTAAAACCAGCTAAAACCAATTCTTTTAGAAGTTCTTTCTTGAACTTTTCAACAAAAGGATTCCGAACCTTGATTTTTTCTTGAAATATTTTTTTTGTTATTTTATATTCTTGAGGATAAACATAAGGAAAAGCCAAATCTTCAAGTTGTCCTCTAAGTTCATTCATCCCTAAACGATGAGCGATAGGCGCGTAAATTTCTAAAGATTCCAAAGCGATTCGTTTTTGTTTTTCTTTTGGCAAAGCTGAAAGGGTTTTAAGATTGTGCATACGATCCGCGAATTTAATAAAAATAACTCGCGTGTCTTTGGCAATGGCAACAAACATTTTTCTTAAATTTTCCACGTAACGTTCAATGCCTCGATATTTAATTTTTCCTAATTTAGTAATGTCTTCAACTAAATTAGCTATTTCTTCGCCAAATTCTTTTTTAATTTCTTCTAAAGAAATTTTTGTTTCTTCGGGAATATCATGAAAAAGACCGGCAATAATTGTCGTTTCATCAACTTTAAATTTAGCCAAAAGATTTGCTGTTTCTAAAGAATGTTGAATATAATCTTCACCCGAAGCTCGTTTTTGTCCAAAATGCGCTTTCTCGGCAAATTCATAAGCCAATTGTATCAAATCAAAATCTATTTTAAGATTATTTTTTTTAATTGTATTAAGAAGATCTTTGAGAGTCATAGAATAAGCAAAATTTAAGTCCGCCAGCTGGTGGATCGCAATTTTTAATTTTATAATTTTAATTTTTAATAAAATCCAAATGACAAACTAAAATACAAAAACTAAAAATATAAAAGAATCAAATGTAAAATACAAAACACAAAAACACAAAAAACAATAAAACAAAATTAACTCATATTTTATTTTTTTGCAAATTTTAAAATTTAGTAATATACTGGTTTTGTTTTAAATTTCCCTAAAATAAATTTTCAAATTTTATAGAATTAAATTTATTCCGGTTTAAATATTTCAAACAATCTTTTATCAAAACAGAAAAATCTTTTTCTAATCTGTTATGAGTAACATTT
>JACQWZ010000038.1 GCA_016209005.1 Candidatus Kuenenbacteria bacterium | reverse complement strand
TAATAATTTCTCTTTTTGTTCCGGCGTAAGTTTAATTTTTGTAGACATAAATTTTTGTTAAAAATTAAAATTATTTTATATCTACATTTTAACATAAAAAATTAACATAGAAAAGGGAAATCTAAAACGAAACCAGTATAGGAACATTCCCTGATAGTTTCAGAAAATGCAACAAGAAATAATCGTTTAATATCTTTGTTTTTAATTTTTTCAAGAAAAAATTTTATAACTGATAAATTTTGTAGAATATTTTGTGAAAACCAAAATTTAATATTATAAAAATCTGGAACATTAATTTGTTTTAGATTTTCTTCTTTTTTGACAAAATTATACACCGCGCATCTTAATCTTTGTTGGTATAATTTTATCGTATTTAAATTTACTTTTGTAAATTTAGCTCTTGATATAAGAATCGCTAAAGGATTTATATCAAATCCATACATTTTATTTAATCCTCTATCTAATCCCACAACAAAAGACGAACCACTGCCACAATATGGATCTAGCAGTTTTCCATTTTTTATATTCAATTCCTTAAATAATTCTATCCCAATTTGCGGGATCATTGTAGCCGGATACTTGTGTAAATTTGGATAAGCTGTGGAATATGATTGACCAACAAAATCATATTTTATATTTCTAGTTATTTTATACTTCATAACGATTTATTTACAAAATTAACCAAAGAAGATAACGGCGATATAAAATCTTTATTTAGCGACTTTGCGATAAATGACTTGTCAAAAAATTTAAACATTCCTCTATGTTGTGGATTATTTATTTCGTTATAAAAATTGACTGTGGCAAAACACACTAAAGGCATTTTTTCTGGATTATAGAAAATATTATATTTATCTTTTATGGAATTTTGAGTAGTCGCTATTTCCATCAATAATTTCCATTTATATGTTTGTCCAGCTCTTTCTCTTAACGAAGTTTTCAAAGATAAAATCATACATCTATTTATATCGCCATTTTTCTTTTTGGTAAAAACGATTAAATCGACGTCGGGTTTCTGAGTTTCATTGCCAACTTGAATGGTAGAAATTTTATCAAAATTTTTTACTTGCGATTTTTTGCTTGTTATAAAAATATTTGGTTTAATATTACCGACTATTTTATTTTGTAAAAAAATATAAATAATTGCATTTGAAAAACTATTTCCCGCGATAGACTTCATCGCTTGTCTAATATCTTGAATTTCTCCTTTACTCTTTCTGCTTATCAAAATCTGCTCCACCTCGTCTTTTGCGTCAATTAAAACTGAATAAATTTAATCAAATACATTTTTCCAAGACAATTTTTTATCTTTTTTATCATCAATAAAATTATTTATTCTTTTTATGCTCGGTTTCATATATAAAGAATTTGTTATTTCTTTAAGGATGCTCAGTTCTTCTTTTGTTGGGATATAATTTGTCATATTTTTATTTTTCCATTATTAAAATATATTTTGTTGGATAAGTAGACACTCTTCCTTTTTATTAAATTATTTTCACTGGAGTTTGTTTGGCTGGGATGACAACGTCTTTTAAGAGAGCGGGATCTTCTAAGAGAATTCCAATTCCTCTGACAACGCAAGTTAAAGGATCGTCGGTAATATAAACGGGAATTTGAATTTGTTGAGAAATTAATTTATCAAATCCAGATAAAAGCGCGCTGCCGCCAGTTAAAACAATGCCCTTTTTATAAATATCAGAAACTAATTCAGGCGGCGTGTTTTCTAAAGTATCTTTAATCGCTTCCACAATTAATTTAGCCGAACGCATTAAAGATTCTTGTATTTCCACGTTGGTAATAGATATTTCTTTAGGCAACCCGGTTATTAAATCGCGTCCCCTAATTTTTCTTTCAAATAATTTAATTGGCTCTTTTTCTTTTTGTTCTTGAGGAAAAAAAATTGATCCGGCCTTGATTTTAATTTCTTCGGCTGTGCGTTCGCCCAAAAGAAGATTAAATTTTTCTCTTACATAATTAATGATATTTTTATTAAATTCATCGCCGGCAATTAAAAGAGATTTCCATGTGACAACGCCACCCAAAGAAATAACGGCTATTTCAGTAGTTCCTCCGCCAATATTAACAATCATATTTCCGCTTGCTTCTTGAACATTAATTCGCGAACCAATCGCGTCAGCCATTGGTCCTTCAATTAAAAAAACTTCTCTTGCTCCGGCTTGAACTGCCGCGTCTTCAACAGCCTTTTTCTCAACCTCGGTAATTTCTAAAGGAATGCCAATAATCATTCTTGGTCTTGGAACTAAAGTAAATTTTTCTTGATGAACTTTATCAATGAAATATTTTAACATTTTTTCCGCCACTTCAAAATCAGAAATAACTCCGTTTGAAAGGGGATTGTTGGCAATAATATAACTCGGCGTTCGACCAATCATTTTTTTCGCTTCTTCTCCGACCGCTAAAATTTGATCAGTTCGCGTGTTAATAGCGACAACCGAAGGTTCATTAATAACAATCCCTCTATCTTTAACGTAAACTAAAGTATTAGCCGTCCCCAAATCTATGGCCATATCTTTAGAAAAATATCCAAAAAATTTATTTAACATAAAAATCAATTAGCAAATACAGGACTTACGCAGTTTAATCAAAAAATGGCTAAAGTTAGCGAAAATTGAATTTTTGTTAATTTTTCATTTTTAGCTAATATTAGCCAAATGCACATAATAGTGCGTAACTCCTGAAATAACAATTAACAAATAACAAATATAGTTAAAAATTAAAAGTTAAAATTAATAATTTCAGGAGTTACGCACTATTATGTGCATTTGGCTAATATTAGCTAAAAATGAAAAATTAACAAAAATTCAATTTTCGCTAACTTTAGCCATTTTTTGATTAAACTGCGTAAGTCCTGAATTTAAAGTTTAAAATAAAATTGAGAAATTTTGAGATATAATTTTAATTTGTCATTTGTTATTAGAAATTTATTATTAAGGAATATTTGTTTTATTGTTTTATTGTTTTATTGTTTTATTGTTGACTGTTAATTGTTAATTGATTTTTAGTTTCTTTTTATAATCTCTTAAAAAATAAAGTTTGGCTCTGCGAACTTTCGCTTGATTGACTATTTCTATTTTAACTATTGTTGGCAGATCAATAGGAAAAATTTTTTCTACCGCTACGCCAAAAGATATTTTTCTAACTGTAATGGTCGCGCCTTTTTCTTTCCCATGTTTTCGCGCTAAAACAATTCCTTCAAAAACCTGAATTCTTTCTCTTTCTCCTTTAGCTCCCATTTCTTTAATTTTTTGATGAACCCTTATAGTCATTCCCGGTTTAATGTCCGGAATGATTCTTTCAATAATTTTTTCTTCTTTTGTTTCTTCTTGTTTTTGGTCGGTTTGATTGGGCATAATGAATTTGTTAAATACTGTGAATTATGAAATGCGGTTTTTGCGTCATTACTTCGTCCTCCGATGTAACGTCGGAGTCCTCGCAATGACAAGTGTTTTTAATGTATTTCGTAATTTAGAGTAAATAATTTAAATAAAAAATTAAAAAATTAATCTTTAATAATTGGTTGAATCGGAATCATTGATTGAATTGGTTTTTTAATACATTGATAACCTTTGTTATGAGGCCATTGATCATATTGAATAGATGGATCATAGTAATTTGAATGATCATATGGACCATATGGATCATTGAAATTTGAAGTTTTAAAGGTGGCACATAATTCATAACTATCTTCAGAAATTATTTTATATTCAAATTTTTCTTTTGTTTTTGAATTTTCTGTTTCATCCGGCATTTGTATAAATCCATTTGATAATAATTCTTCAAAATTTTCCGGTAATTTCTTTTTAGAAGAATAGTAAGAATTTATCGCTCTTTCAAGATTGCTAAATTTTTCCACAACCATATAATCTTGTTTTTTATCTCTAGTCTCTTGCGGCGATTCAACAAAAAAACATCCGCCGATTAAAGCGGCGATAATAATAATTAACGAGCCATAAAAATAAATTTGAGTGATTTTATTCCGACGCTCTGGCCCCGATGACTTATCGGAGAGCCGACTAAAACGTCGGCTTCGGGACTCCGACATCATATCGTCGGAGCTTTTTGTTTTTTTAACTATTTTTCGTTTAATATCGTAGAAATAATAAGAAAAAACAATGCCGGAAATAATTATAGCGGTGACAGTTTTTAAAATAAATTTAATTGTTAATTCGCCATTTAAAAAATTAAAAATTAATGAGATTAAATAACCAATTATTGTCACAGAAGAAGCGAATATAATAAAATAAGTTAGCCATTTTCTAATGCCGGAATTTTTATCCAATAAACCTAAAAATAAATTTTTATTAATTTGCCAAGTGGTGATAAAAAAGATTGGCGCGCTGACAATAATGGCCGAAATTGCAAATTTAAGAGCGTCGGCTGAATACTTGCTATTAAAACCTTCGGTTAAATCAATAATATTTTTATTGATAATTTGAAAAATAATTATGCCAACAGTTGTCGTCGTAAAACCCAAAGCGACTAAAGATAACATATAAAAAAAGGCAAACTTTGCCGAATTATTTTCTTTTTTTGTTGAAATATTTGTTTCTTCCATAAAAACTTAAGAAATTATAAATTCAGGACTTACGCACTATTAATGTGCATTTGGCTAATATTAGCTAAAAATGAAAAATTAACAAAAATTCAATTTTCGCTAACTTTAGCCATTTTTTGATTAAACTGCGTAAGTCCTGAAATTATAAATTCGTATGTTAAATTATTATTAAATAATTATTAAGCGAGATATTGTTCTTTTACATTTTTTGGAATATGGTAAGAGCGGGATGAGGCGAGGCGATTTTGAATTTGTCTCTTAGAGACGTATTATAAATTGCCACCTCTGTCCTGCTTTTACCTGGTACCATACATGATAAGTATAATGCCATTTGAGGCTATATTACGAATCTTGGACAGGTATTATTATTTTTCCGCCAAAG
>JACQWZ010000016.1 GCA_016209005.1 Candidatus Kuenenbacteria bacterium | reverse complement strand
TAAAGTTAAAAAATTAAATAATTTTTTAGAATGTTAAATATTATTAACATTTTTTACTTTAATTATATCATTTATTTCGGCAACATTTTTATTTGCAGATACGAGAGGCTTTCGTCTATATTTTAACTTGCATATTGCGACCATTGACATTTTTTGTAAAATACTTAAACTATTTTAAGTGTTTATGCAATTCAATCAATTTCAAAATACAGACAAAGAAGGAAAACCTCCTTCGTTTTTTAATTCTAAAGGGATAAAAGATAAATTTTTTATTTTTTTTATCCTTAATTTATTTTCTCTTTTGCGATTATTTAAAAAAATAATAGTTTTTTTAACAAAACAGCTTAAAAAGGCAATAGTTCTTATTTCTTTTGCTGGTCATAATTTAATAAAAATTTTATGTTTATATTTTTATAAAATTTATCTTTTATTTAAAAAACAAATTCAAAAAACTCTAGGTTTAAAAGATTTTTCTTTATTAAAGGGTTATTCGCTTTTTTATATTAGTTTTTTTGTTATTATTCTTTTGGTCGCTTTTGATAATTTAAAAGTAAAAGCAATGGACACCGGTATGATTAGGCAAAATACTATTCTTTATCATCTTTTAAATGAACAAGAAGAAGAATTTATCACAGAAACAGATATTCTAGTCATCAACAGTTCTTTTGATCAATATTTATCTAATAATCAACCATTTTTAGAAACAGAGTCTGAAGACCAAAAAGAAGAAACAATTGTCGTTCAAGAAGGAACTGTTTTAGTTAAGCCTAATATTAGCGTTACTATTGAAACTCCACAAATTAGGACAAAGCCAATACAATATATTGTTAAAGCCGGAGATGTAATATCTGGCATTGCAAAAAGATTTAACGTAAGCGTTAATACAATTTTATGGGAAAATAATTTGAAAAATTATAGCATCATTAAACCAGGAGATGAATTAATTATTTTGCCTTTAACGGGCGTTGTTCACAAAGTGGCAAAAGGAGAAAGTTTGGGAACAATCGCTAAAAAATATAAAGTTGCTGTAGAAGAAATTTTAAAAATGAATGAATTGGTCAATGATAATATTAAGATAAATCAAAAAATAATTATTCCAGGGGGATCAAAATATTTTCCTTCTATTTTTTCTAAAAAACAATACGCGTTTTTACCGAATAAATTTATTTCAAGCAAAGAATGGGGAAAGTTTATTTGGCCAACTAGTTCGCATAAAATAAATCAATATTATCATTCGGGGCACAAAGGCATAGATATACACGGAATAAATTATTCTTCTCCAATTTATGCTTCCGCTGACGGGATAATAAAACAAACAATTTATTCAAATCGCGGATATGGCCGTTATATTATTATTAGTCATAAAAATAACATAAATACACTTTACGGTCATATGAGCAAACTTTTTGTTGAAAGAGAGCAAGCAGTAAAAAAGGGACAAGTTATTGGTTTGCTTGGAACCACCGGACATTCAACCGGACCGCATCTTCATTTTGAAATTAGAATTAATGGACAAAAAGTAAATCCTTTAAAATATATTAGATAGCTTGTGGATAATTTGTGAGAAAATAATTAAATCCCTTCACTTTTTTGTATATCATTAATCTCATCTAAAGAACATTAAGATATTTTTAATATTTATATAGCGTGGGTATTTTAAAAAAGGTGAGGGATAAATTTAAAAAATTTTCCTGCATAATGCCAGATACATATTGGACTCCATAAGGCCATAGCTTTATGAAAATACAAAGTATCTATAGAGGTATTAAAGGATTTGTAAAATTGTATGAATATGGGTATAAATATACCTATATGATTACAGAAAAAGCC
>JACQWZ010000015.1 GCA_016209005.1 Candidatus Kuenenbacteria bacterium | reverse complement strand
GGCTTTTTCTGTAATCATATAGGTATATTTATACCCATATTCATACAATTTTACAAATCCTTTAATACCTCTATAGATACTTTGTATTTTCATAAAGCTATGGCCTTATGGAGTCCAATATGTATCTGGCATTATGCAGGAGACAAACTGTTATTTTAAATTTTTAATTTTCTCCTGAATCTTTTTAATAAATTCTTGTTTCCCAATTTCTCTAGTCGTTTTTTCTCCCCTATCTCTTATCGTTAATTTATCAGATGACATTTCTCGGTCGCCGATCACTAGCATATACGGAATTTTTTCAGCCACAGCTTTTCTGATTTTATTGCCAACTGTTTCATCTGATTCGTCCACTTCAACTCTAATATCATTTTGTTTAAATTCATCTGCCAGCTTGTGGCAAAACTCAACGTGAGTTGAACCAACAGAAATTATTTTAACTTGTACTGGTGATAACCAAACAGGAAAAACACCAGCGTAATGTTCAATAAGAACACCTGTGAACCTTTGAATTGAACCAATAATTGTTCGATGAATCATAACCGGGCGTTTAAATTTACCGTCCTTGTCAATATATTTTAGATCAAATCTTTCAGGCATAGAAAAATCCAATTGAATAGTGCCACATTGCCAAGGGCGTCCGATGCAATCTTTAATATGAAAATCAATTTTTGGTCCATAAAAAGCTCCATCGCCTTCATTTATTTTATAATTTAAATTTAAATCTTTTAATACTTTTTTTATTATCTTTTCTGATTTATTCCAAATTTCATCTGATCCTATTGAATTTTTTGGTCTGGTAGAAACTTCAATATTTATATTAGAAAAACCAAATATAATATAAAATTTTAGGGCGAGAGAAACAATTTTTTTTATTTCCTCTTCAACTTGTTCTTCTAAGGTAAAAATATGAGAATCGTCTTGACGAAAGGCTCTAACCCTAAACAATCCATGAAGAGTTCCGGATGGTTCATGGCGATGCACCTCTCCTTTTTCAGCATATTTTATAGGGAATTCTTTGTAGGAACGCGGACGTGTATTATAGATAAGAATTGAACCCGGACAATTCATAGGTTTTATCGCAAAATTACCCTCATCTGTTTTGACAAAAAACATATCATTTTTATAATGTTCCCAATGGCCGGATCTATGCCACATTTCTTCTGAAAGTAAAATCGGAGTAGATATTGTATCATACCCTTCATTTTTATGCAGTAGGTCATAGGGTTTCATAAGCGCCTCTCGAAGTAGCATTCCTTTTGGATGCCAAAAAATAAAGCCAGGACCTTCTTGATGAAAACTAAATAGATCTTGTTCTTTTCCTATTTTACGATGATCTCTTTTTTCCGCTTCTTCCATCACTTTTAAATAATTTTCTAATTCTTTTTTATTTTCAAAAGCCAGACCGTAAATTCTGGTCAACATTTTATTTTTTTCATCTCCGCGCCAATAAGCGCCGGCGATTTTTTCTAATTTAAAACTATCCAATGATATTTGATTGCTGGATTCAATGTGCGGACCGCGACACAAGTCGTCAAACTCGCCTAATTTATAATAACTTACTGATTTTTCGCCAGCTCGTTTTAATTCTTTTATCATCTCCTCTTTATAAATTTGTCCTCTTTTTTTTTCGTACGCCAAAGCTTTAGCAATCGGCAATTCTGATTTAACAAACTGTAAATCAGCTTTAATTATATTTTTCATCTCTTCTTCAATTTTTAGCAAGTCGTCAGGAGTTAAATTTTGAGTTTTAAGTTGTGGTTTTGACTTTTGATCCCTCGATTTCACTCGGGACAAGCTTTTGACTTTTGACTTTTGATTAAAGTCCAAATCATAATAAAAACCATTTTCAATCGCCGGACCAATAGCGAATTTAGTATTGGGCCATAATTTTAATACAGCCGCTGCCATTATGTGTGCCAAAGAATGGCGGATAATTTCAATTGATTGTTTTTTCATATAATTCTTATAGCTTATAGCTTTTTAGAAATTAAATCTTAAATCGTAAATCTTAAATCGTAAATTCAGGACTTACGCAGTTTAATCAAAAAATGGCTAAAGTTAGCGAAAATTGAATTTTTGTTAATTTTTCATTTTTAGCTAATATTAGCCAAATGCACATTAATAGTTCGTAACTCCTTAAATTAAAAAAACTTCGTCTCAAAATACTAAAAAAAATTTAGTATGCTGGGACGAGGATTTCTCGCGGTTCCACCCGGCTTCTCTGTATTTTTTTAAAACACAGAACACTTTGAATAACAGCTTAGTCTTTTTTAAGAAAAAATTTATTCTGTGGTTGGTAGCCACAACAGTCGTTGTTTAGTTAATTATTATTAGATTATATTTTTTCTATTTTTTTGTCAATTATTTTAAAATTTTTATCAGACGTTCGTCAATAAAATTTATTATTTTTTCAGTCATTTCTATTGAATCTTTAGCTTCTTTTTTAGAAAATGCTTTTAAGTGAGCTTCATTAGGATATCTTACTGGAATATAAGTCTCGCTTAAAATTCTTAATTCCTCATCAAACTGACTCAAGTCAATTAAAGATTTACACTTTTTAGCAAGAATATTAAGATTATGAATTTTATCTTCTTTTGTAATTTCTCTTTTGATTGTTAATATTATTGCCTTGATGCATTTTTCAACCGCTTGTTGACATAGACAACAAATCTGATCATAAAATTCTGTTTCTTTAAAAGAAGCTTTAGCAAACAATAAATCATCTTTTCCTTTATAAAGCCAAGCTTTTATTAAATTTTTATGAGACAGATTTTTCATATAATAATTTTCCTTTATTTTTTATTTCTGTAAAAAAATAATATTGACTCTTTAATCCTTTCTCCCATTCTTTTGGAGTATAAACTAAAACATCTGTCCCTAATTTACTTTTAATCATTTTAGCCACCTCAAATAATCTTGCTCCAAATTTTTTTTCTGTTTTTTTTATCACCACTAAATCTATATCGCTATTTTCTTTTGGTTGACCAAAAGCGAAAGAACCAAATAAAATAATTTTTTCTGGTTTATAGGCTATCTTTATTTGATTAACAATTTTTTCTATTTCCTGTTTATGTTTTTCTTTTAATTGAATTTGAGCCATAATAGAAACTCAAAAATTTTAGAATTATTATAGAATTATTATTAGATTATATTTTTTCTATTTTTTTGTCAATTTATATGGTGTTGAAAACTTTTTAATTAGACGGATAAATTATAAATTTTTTTTCAAAATTTCTATCACAATTTGCGGGTTGGCTTTGTCTTTTGATTCTTTCATCATTTGTCCGATTAAAAATTGCATCGCGTTTTGTTTTCCATTTTTATATTCTTCGACAACTTTGGGATTATTTTCAATTATTTTTTTCGCTAAATTATCTAATTCCGATTCGTCGCTCACTTGTTCTAATTTTTGTTCTTTTATAATATCGGAAGGTTCGGCCCCAGTTTTAAACATTTCTTCTAAAACTTTTTGCCCATTGGTTTGATTTATTTTATTTTTATAAATTAAACACAAAAGTTCGGCAAAATTTTCCGGAGAAATTTTAAGCGATTGTTCTTTCCAAAATGTTTGATCTAAATCAGAAAGACAAGTCGGAATTTTAATTTTTGCCTCGGACAAATGTTTAGCCAATCTATTTATCAACCAACTTGCTGTTAATTTACAGATTTTTTCTTTATTCTCTTGCCATATTTTTTCTCTTTGCTCTTCTTCAATTTTATCCCGCACCTTTCTAGAATACCCCATAGTTTGTTGTGAGGATAAATTGGTATTATATAAATTTTTTTTACAAAGTTTAATGCTCTGTGGAAAGGTGCGGGATTTATCAAAAGAAAAAAACCATTCTCTTAATTCGGAAATAACTTGTTCGGTGTAATAAGATAAAGCGCGATTTTCCGTTAAAATTTTCGCTTCATTTAAAGTAAATCCATATTCTTCAATAAATCTTATTCTTTTTTGTTGGGGCAATTCTCTTAATTGTAATTTAATTTTTTCTAAAAATTTTTTTTCAATATAAAGCGGGGGAAGGTCTGGCTCTGGAAAATAACGATAATCATGTGCTTCCTCTTTTATCCGTTGTTCCACAGTGATTCCTTTATTTTCATCCCAACCGCGAGTCGTTTGTTCTTTTGGCGGATTTCCTTGCTCCCATAATTTTGTTTGTCTTTTAATTTCGTATTCCAAAGCTCGCTCAACCGCTTTAAAAGAATTTAAATTTTTTATTTCTGTTTTTGGATAAAGGTTTTTTAAAAATTTAGCGGCGTCAAAATTATTATTATTTAATTCTTCGGAAGGCATTAGTGAAATATTAGCGTCGCATCGCAAATGACCTTTTTCCATATCAGCGTCTGAAATATCTTGATATTTAGCGATTAATCTTAATTCTTGCAAGAAATTTTTTGCTTCTTGCGACGTTCTAAAATCTGGCTCGGTGACAATTTCCATTAAAGGCGTGCTTGATCGATTAAAATCTATCAAGCTATATTTTTTATTTTGAGAATGCAATAATTTAGCCGCGTCTTCTTCCAAATGAATTCTATTTAATCTAATTTTTTTATTAGATTCTGGAATAATTAAATATCCATTTTTTACAAATGGAAAATCAAATTGTGATATTTGATAACCTTTTGGCAAGTCTGGATAAAAATAATTTTTGCGATCAAACTTAGAAAATTTAGCAATTTCTCCATTTAAAGCCAGACCCATTAAAATGGTCCATTCCACAGCTTGTTCATTTATTACTGGTAAAGCCCCGGGAAATCCCATACAAACCGGACAAACAGTCGTGTTTTGAGGTTGATTTTCTCCAGAATTATCGCAACCACAAAACATTTTAGATTTTGTTTTTAACTGCACATGAATTTCTAGGCCAATGATTGGGAAGAACATAAGAATTTAAGATTTATGATTTAAGATTTATGATTTATGAATGCAGAATTAAAATGTAAGAAAGAATAAATTTCTAATTACTAATTAACCTAATTACTCTAAACAAATCCCAATTTTTAAGCACCAAATTCAAAATCTCAAATCACAAATAAATTCAATCCGTTAGCTGGCGGACAAAATCTAAAAATTAATTTGTTTTGAATTTAGAATTTTGGATTTGTAATTTATTTGGAATTTGTAATTTTGAATTTGTAATTTATTTATTTAGATTAATTGGGTTAATTTGTTCTTGTATTTTTTTTGTTTTTTTGTTTTTTTGTTTTTTTGTTTTTATGTTAATCGGTTATTTTTTTTAAAAGCATTGACCAAAGTTGATCTTGGTTTAGAAAAGAAGTAAATTTAATTTGCCCGTTTTTTTCTATAAAATCATGGGAGAAATTTTGCCAAACAAGTTGCCAATCGATTGGCAAATTAATGGAATATTTCCAAATCTCGTTTTTTTTGCCCGATTGTTTTTGAATTAAAAGTTGGTAAGGCAGTGTTTCATTAATTAAATCAAATTTTTTTGCTATTTTTTTATAAAAATTTTGCAAGAATTTTTGTGACGTTTGACTGGTTTTTAAATCTTCTAATTTAAAAGGCAGTTTATATTTAAATGCGATTGTCGCGGATTTTTTCGGTTCAACTTCAACCCAATTACTAAAAACTGTTTTATTAAATTCTTGACCAATCCTTGTGTTAGTCGCTTCATCAATCAATGTTTGTTTTTGAATTTTTAATAAATCCTCATCCATTAAATATTCTTCTGAAAAAGTTTTAAGTAATGGCATCGGATTTTTTTTAAATCCCTTAATTTCAAGAAGAGTGCTTCCTTTTGGAACGTAAATTTTTATATAATTGAGATTTTTTAAATTAGTAAATTCATTTTCAAAAGATGTTCTGGTAATTTTTACGGTATTAATAATTGTTCCGTCATCTAAAATTTGCGCTTCCAAATCAACTAATTGTTTAATATTTTCATTTGATTTTCCGTTAATATCAGCATTAATCACGGCTAAATAATCCCCATTATTTATTGATTTTACTTCTCCAGCCCAATTATTTTTTAAAATATTTTTTTGTAAATCAGGATTATTAAAATAAAACATCATGTCTTTTTTGGACAGAGCTTCGTTTAAAATTTCTAAAATTTTTAAAGATTGTTCCGAGTTATTTTGAATAAATAAAATTTTATTTAATAATTCTGGAATAAAATCAGTAATAAAATTTGATGTTGTAGAGACGCAAGATTCTGCGTCTCTACAAAGTATTTTATTAATTGTTAAAAAATTTTCATTGTTAACCATAATAGAATATTCTGACATTTTAATTGGTCCAGTAATTTTTAAAATTTCTGGAATTAAACTTGAGTTTAAACTTATAACGCCATCTATTTTTTGATCCATTAGCGAATGAATTAATTTTTTATAAAACCAAATAATTTTTTGAGCGGAAGTTGGAAAATCAAAAAACCAATTAGCGTCTTGCGCTTGCCAAGTAGAGTTGATTAAATTTAAGGGATATGGCGGTTGAGTTGGATTTTGTTGTTGTTCTGTAGAGACGCAGCAATGCTGCGTCTCTACCCTTTTAATCACGCCATGATTAATATCTACTAAAATAAAATTTTCTATCAATCCGCCGGTTGGCCTAATTTTATTATCATTTTGAAAAACTATCAAATAACGTTGTTTTTTTTTGTTACCTAATATTTGCAATAATATTTTTGAATAATCTAAAAGTTTTTGAATGTTATTGTCTAATTTTGAAAAGTAAGTTTTTATTTGATTAAATTCATTTTGATCCGTCAGCTGGCGGATTGTTCTAATATTAATTTGAGTTAAATAAAAATTAGCGAGTTGAATTTTAGGCAAGGCAATTAATAAATTATTTTGAAAATTAATTATTTGTTCGGTAAGAATTTTATTTTTTATTTCTTTATTATCCAAAATGGCAATTAAATTTTCTCTGGCCTCTGATAAATTTTTTTCAGCTTTTAATAAGGCGCGATTTTTTAAATTAGCTGGCAATAATTTAATTATTTGATTAAATTTTGATTGGTTTGCGATAAAATCAGATAACTTTATATTATTAGTTAACTCCATTAGATATTTATTATCTAACGGAGTTAATCCTGCTTGATGTTTATTATCTAATGGGGTGAATTTAAAAATATTTACCTCTTTTTCAGAAACGCGATATTCCGTGTTTTTATTTTTTTGCGTTAAAAATAAAATATGGAGCGATAAAATAAAAACAAAAGCGATTAATATAAAAATTAAAATAGGCTTTACCCTGTTAAATAATAAAGATTTAACAGGGTGAACTCTGTTAAATTGTTTTACACCAGCTTCACTGGATTTAATAGGAAAAAATTTAATAGATGGTAAATATTTATCTGGTTTATTATTCCACCGGCGAACCAATTGTCGAATGAAAATTGACATTTGAAAGTTTGTGATAAATTTACCGAATCCATTAAAAATTAATTTTATTTGATTCAATGTTCTTGTGTTCTTGTGTTCTTGTGTTCTTGTGTTTTTGTGTTCTTGTGTTTTTGTGTTTTTTTGTTTTCGTGTTTTTTTGTTTAGCGTTGAAATAACAGTGCGCAGCATTAAAAGAATGGCGTGATATTGATCTTTAATAGAAATAGAAATAAATTTTATTAAATGCGAAGTTTTTGTAAAATAAAAATTATTTAAAGAAGTAATTTTTTTTTTTTTTAAGATAGAAAATTTTTTGCCATAAAAAAATAATGCTTTTTTAGATTGAGCAAATTCATTTGATATTTTTTGAAACAAAATCATTGGGTATTTTAAAGAAGAAGGAGTGTTTTTTTTTCTTTCAATTTTTTTTTGCCATTTAGTGGAACCAGTTTGCTCATTGGTAGATTGATTTTCTTTTTGATTTTTAGAAATTTTAAGATCAACTAGATGGGCTGGTTTTTCATTCAAACTTTCTTCTTCTTTTATTTTTCTAATTTTTAGTTTCATGTTAACAATGTCGCGGAATTACGCGGAAATTAACGCGAAATAACGCGGAAAAAAATGCGCAAAATTGTTATTTATAGTTTATAGCTTTTTAAAATTAAAAGCAACACAAAAATACGAAAACACGAAAACACAAAAACACAAAAACATTACTATAAACCAGTGTAAAAAATATAAAAAATATACAAAGACTTGATTTTTTCTTTAAATGTGTTAATTTTTATTTAAAGGTCGGGAAATAATTTAATTTTTATTTTAAAAAAGAAAGGAAAAATATGGAAAATCAATTATCAATAGAATATCAATCAGAAATAAAAGACGGAGAAATTTTGTCTTTAGAAAATTTTTTTTCTATTTTAGAAATTCGGACAATTTTAAAAATGGGAAAAAAGAGAAAAGGTGATGATAAAGAAATTTTGACTGAAAAAGATTTAAAAAATCTTGAAGAAAAATTAAAGAAAAATTTTAGTTTTGATAAAGAAGAAGATTGGAGAGTAGTGTGGAAAATTATTCAACAACATCCAGATTTTCATTATGCTCAAAAAATAGCAAAAAAAAAAGACAATAAAGACTATAAAATAACACCGGAAACTGAAAAAATGAAAAATATTTATTTTGAATTTCCAAGATTATTATTGGCTCTTTATTTTAAAAACGAAACAGGAGTTGATTTTAGAAAATTAGAAGAAATGGCAGAAAAACAAAAAATATTAAAACAATATTTAATAGAACAAATAAGAAAATTTATAAAAAAAATAGAAGAATTTGAAAGAAAATTAAAAAAAGCCAAAGAAGAAATAAAAAAAGAAGAAATAAAAGAAGATGATAAAGAAATGAATAAAGATAAAAAAGCAATAAAAGCAATAATATTAGAAAGAGAAAAATTAGAAAGAGAAAATGCAAGAGAAAGAATTGACAATTCATTTGTATCAATGGTTTTTATAAAAGAAGAATTAGAAGAGATGTTTAAAAAAGAATAAAAGAAGAATTAGAAGAGATGTTTAAAAAAGAATTAAAAATAAAGGGTTTATATTTTTTATGCAAATAAAATTACAAAAATTAAAGCAGGAAATATTGGATAAATTGGCTGAAATTAAACAGCCTGATATTTTGCGTGATTTGGAAGTAAAATATTTGGGCCGCAAGGGAGAGTTTACTAAAATTTTACGCTGTTTGAAAAATTTAACAATTCAAGAAAAAAAAGAGATTGGGCAATTGGCAAATGAAATTAAAAAAGAATTGCAAGAAAAATTTGAAGAAGTAAAAAATGTTATTGTAAAAAATGTTGTTAAGCGGGAAAATTTAGACGTGACTTTGCCGGGAGAAAAAATATTAAAAGGCCATTTGCATCCGATTACAATTATTCAAAATGAATTAGAAGATTTATTTACTTCAATGGGATTTATGATTTTAGATGGTCCAGAATTAGAAAGCGATTATTATAATTTTGAAGCGTTAAATATACCCAAATATCATCCAGCCCGCGACATGCAGGACACTTTTTATATTGATCACAAAAATAAAGACAATGAGTATGATTTAGTGATGCGGACTCAAGTTACATCAATTCAAGTTAGGGCTGTGCAAAAATATGGCGCGTCTATCCGTTGTATTATGCCAGGCAGAGTATTTCGCGCAGAAAACGCAGATGTTTGTCATGATCACACTTTTTATCAAATGGATGGTTTTATGATTGGCAAAGATATTTCTGTTGCCAATTTAATTGCTGTTTCAAAAGAATTATTAAAAGGAATTTTTAAAAGAGAAGTGGAAATTAGAATCAGGCCTGGATATTTTCCTTTTGTAGAGCCAGGAATTGAAATTGATATGAGGTGTACTATTTGCAATGGAAAAGGATGTCCAAGTTGCAAAAATAGCGGTTGGTTAGAAATGTTACCCGGAGGATTAATTCATCCAAAAGTTTTAATGGCAGGAGGATTAGACCCTAAAAAATATAACGGACTTGCTTTTGATGTCGGTCTTACTCGTTTAGCCATGATGAAATATGGCATTAATGATATTAGATTATTTAATAGTGGGGATTTGAGATTTTTGGAACAATTCTAATAACCCACAAATCTACAAATCTTGCCACAAATATACAAATATGGAAGATAAAGTTATTTATAAAGAATTAAGCTATAAAATAGTAAGAATTTTGTTTGATGTTTATAATGATTTAGGATATGGTTATCAGGAAAAATATTATGAACGAGCATTAGATAAATATTTTACAGCTAATAAAATAAAATTTAAAAGACAAGTTCCATTTAATATAACTGCAAAAGGAGAAGTGATAGGAAAATATTATCTCGATTTTTTAATAGAAGATAAAATTATTGTTGAAATAAAAAAGGGCAATTATTTTGCCAAAAGAAATATTGAACAAGTTAAGGCTTATTTAAAAATAACAGGAATGAATTTAGCTATTTTGGCTAATTTTACTCCCAATGGAGTAAAATTTTTTAGAGTATTAAAGCCACAAATTTAGAAATTTATTATTTGTATATTTGTGGCAAGATTTGTAGATTTGTGGGAATTATTATGCAACTCTCTCTCAACTGGCTCAAAAATTTTGTTAATATTCCAGAAACTCTTACACCAGAAGAGCTGGGTTTGAAATTAACAATGCATACTGTGGAAATTGATGGAATTAAAAAACAAGCGGAAAATCTTGACGGTGTTGTAGTTGGTGAAATTTTAGAAATAAAAAAACATCCAAACGCGGATAAATTAAATATAGCTCAAGTGGATGTTGGTGAAATAAAACCGCGACAAATTATTTTTGGTCAAATGATAAAAGTGGAAAATGGTTTTAAACTGCCAGTTGCTTTAGCCCCAACAGTTTTGCCAACTAGTCAAGAAATAAAAAAAACAAAATTGCGCGGGGAAATATCAGAAGGAATGTTTTGTCTTGATCAAGAATTAGGCTTGGTAAAAGATGGAATTAGCGCGCATTTTTTTAATAAAAGCGTAAAAAATGGAACATCTATTATTGAAGCTTTGGAATTAAATGACGTAATTTTTGAAGTTGATAATAAAAGCATTACTCATCGGCCGGATTTGTGGGGACACTATGGAATGGCGAGGGAGATAAGCACATTTTTAAATGTGCAAATGACAACAAATGATAAAATCCCAAATCCCAAATCCCAAATCCCAAACAAATCCAAAATCCAAAATTCAAAGCTTGTGGTGAGCTTGTCGAATCCATTCAAAATTAATGTAAATATTGAAGATTATAAATTATGCCCACGTTATATGGCAATTGCTTTGGAAGGAATAAAAGTGCAAGAATCACCGCAGTGGATGCAGAAAAGATTAATGAGCGTTGGGATGCGGCCGATAAATAATATTGTTGATATTACTAATTATGTGATGATAGAATTAGGACAACCAAGCCATATTTTTGATTTAGGAAAAATTAAAAATATGGAATTTCCAATTTCCAATTTCAAATGTCCAATAAAATCCAAAATCCAAAATCCAAAATTACAAACTAATATAATTATTAGAAATGTTAAGAATGGCGAAGTAATAAAAACATTAGATGGGCAGGATAGAAAATTAGATGAAAATATGTTGGTTATTGCGAACTCAGAGAATCCAATCGCTATTGCTGGTGTGATGGGTGGAGCTAATAGTGAAGTAGATGATAACACAACATCAATTTTAATTGAAGTAGCTAATTTTAATTCGGTTTCAATAAGAAAAACAGCGCAAAAATTAGGCTTGCGATCTGAAGCTTCTATCCGTTTTGAAAAATCTCTTGATCTAAATTTATGTGAAATAGCGCTGGGTCGAATTATAGAACTAATTAAAGAATTTTGTCCTAACGCAGAAATTATTAGCGAATTACAAGATGAAAAAAAATATTTTTTAAATCAAGGACCAATTGAATTAGATTTAGAATGGCTAAACAAAAGAATTGGCAAGAAAATCGAAGAGAAAAAAATTGTAGAAATTTTAGAAAATTTAGGATTTAAAATTGAAAAAGATAGCGACACTATTTTGATGGTAACAATTCCAACTTGGCGAGCGACAAAAGATATTTCCATTCCAGAAGATTTAGTTGAGGAAATAATTAGGATTTATAGTTATGATAATTTAGATCCTGAAATGCCAAAGATTACAATGCAAGCGCCCGAAATTAATAATGAACGTTTATTAGAAAGAAAAATAAAAAATATTTTGTCGGTCGGCGCCAAATTAACCGAGGTTTATAATTATTCTTTTGTTGGCGAGGAGCAATTAAAAAAAATGGAAATAGATTTTTCGTCGCATATAAAATTAGTTAATCCTATTGCTACTCGTCAAACAATGTTGTGTCAAAGTTTAATTCCTAATTTATTAGAAAATATTAAATTGAATCAGGCTAAATATGAAAATATTAATTTATTTGAAATTGGTAATGTTTTTTTAAATTCATTTGGAAATATCAACAAAGATAATAAAACCAAAGACACTTTGCCTAAGCAAGAAAAATATATAGCAATTATAATTTCCAGTAAAGAAAATAATCTTTTTAATAAAATTAAAGGCATTGTGGAGTATTTAATAAATAGTCTTGGCTTAAAAATTGATTTTGAGCCAATTAAAATTTATCCAGAATGGGCAGACCCCATTAGAAAAAAATTGGGTTTTGAATCTTATCCCTTTAAAGATAAAGAAAAGAGATTATATTCATCCCAATCTCAATGGGCAGGGCTTTCTAACGGGGCAGACAAAAAAATAATCGCTCAAATAAATATTTTAAATCAATGTTTGGAAGTTGAACTTCCAAACATTGGAATAGTGGCGCAATTAAATAATCAAGTTGCCATGAATTTAGGAATTAAAAAACAAATTGCTATCGCTGAAATAAATTTTAAAAAGCTTTATGATTTAATTTTATCAACTCCAGAAAAAAAATATAAAGAGCTTGAAAAATACCCAGCCGTTGTTAGAGATTTGGCCTTTGTGGTTGATGAAGAAATTTTATATATCGACATTAAAAACGAAATAGAAAATTTTGATGAACTTATTGGTTATGTAGAATTATTTGATGTTTATCAAGGAGGAAAATTAGGACAAAATAAAAAAAATTTAGCATTTCATATTATTTATCAAGCTGATAAAACCTTAACAACAGAAGAAGTTGATGAAATGCAAGAAAAATTAATTAAACATTTAGAAGATAAATTTAAAGCGCAAATCCGCAATTTTTAATTACTTTGAATTACGAAATGCGTTAAAAACACTTGTCATTGCGAGTCTTGTACTCAAGGCGAAGCAATCTAGTTGTTAATTGCGATAGATTGCTTCGTCGGAAGCCTCCTCGCAATGACGCAAAAACCACATTTCGTAATTTATCCTAATTAGATTAATTTGTTTTAATGTTTTTTGTGTTTTCGTGTTTTTTTGTTTTTGTGTTTTTATGACCTTAAAGCTTTATATTTTTTTAATAACAATTTGCGCGATTCTTTGTTGGATTTCGTGGGGAATTATTTTATGGAATATCAATCCTTCTGAAACGGAAATAGGAGGATTTATTTTATTTTATCTTAGCCTTTTTTTAGCTTTAGTTGGCGCAATCGCTTTAGTAGGATCTTTAATTAGAATAAAATTTAATCGTAATAAATCCAGCACCAGAACTTTGGCGCTGGATAAATTTATTTTAAAACAAGCAGTAATAGCTTTTCGTCAAGCGATTTGGTTTTCTAGCCTCATTATTTTCTTTTTAATTTTACAAGGCGTTAATTTATTATATTGGTGGAATATCAGTTTATTTGTTTTATTTTTGGCAGTTTTAGAATTTTTCTTTATCTCGCTTGATTTAAAAAAATATGACGGACATTCAATGTCAATCAATAGAAAAATATAATAGTAAAACGATTAAGCGAATTATTATTGGTTTAATTATTTTTTTGCCTATCATTTTTAATCCCTTTGGTTTTGTTGTTTTTGCTCTGCCTCGAGTGGTATTTCTTTATATAGAATAATTTTTCTTTATAGTTGCATTAAAAATCAAGCATTTATTTATAAAAAATCCAAACTTCATTTATTAATTGGAGTTTTTTTATTTTTTATAATTTTGGCTACTATTTTTTCTACAAATAAACACACGGCTTTTTTTGGTTATTATTTAACTTATGAAGGCTTTTTTTCTTGGTTTTGTTATTTTGTTTTATTTTTTTTAGCTAATCTTTATTTTAATTCAGAAAAAGAAGTTAAAAAATTATTTTTAATTTTAAGTATTCCTGTGTTTATTGTTTCTCTTTTTGCCATTGGTGAATATTTTTTTGGCTGGCAAATAATGGAATTTCATCAAAACAGAGGGGATAGAGTAATTTCTTTTTTAGGGAATCCGTCTTTTTTGGGAGTTTATCTTGTTTTGCTTTTGCCAATTTTTATTAATTTTATTCGTTTAAAAGAATTAAAAAGTAAATGGCGAAGCTATTTAATAGTATTAAATTTAGCAGCTATTTTTTCTTTATTAGCAACTTTTTCTCGTGGCGCATGGTTGGGATTTTGTATAGCTATTATTTTTTTGGTTTTAATTAATTTTAATTTTGTTAAATTTATCCATTGCAGGTGTTCTCTTGTAAACAACAAAAAGGCGGGCATAAAACTCGCCCCTACATTAATAGTAAAATGGATTATTTTTTTTGCAGTTTTAATTATTGGTGGATGGTTATTAATTAATAATACTGTTTTTGGACAACAGCTTGTTGATAGAATTAAATTTAGTTTTATTCAAAATCCTGCCACTAAAGTTAATACAACAAGTGGAAGAATTTTACTTTGGGAGCAAACAACAAATTTAATTAAAGATAATTTTTGGTTTGGCGTTGGTCCGGATAATTTTGCAATAAGTATTCCTAAATATTTTTTGCCTGAGTGGCATCTTTATTTTGGGCTTCAAGCTGAAAAAGCGCATAATGAATTTTTAAATCTTTGGGCGACAATGGGAATTGGAGCGATGTTAAGTTACTTAGCAATTTTAATTTATTTTTTCTTTAAAAGTATTAGTATTGGCAAAAATTTACAAAATGACTCGCGAATAATTTTAGTTCAAGGAATTTTAGCTGGCGCAATTGGCTATCTTGTGGCGATGCAATTTCATTATTCAACTATTGATTTAGCCCCGCTTTTTTGGATCTTTATGGGAATTGCATTTTCTTTAGCTCATCAAGATTGTGAAATTAAAAGCATTCAACTCCATAAATTTTTCTCTTTAACCTTTGTTAAATATATTTTAAGTTTTGCAGCTATTTTTTTAATGTGCATAATGTTGATTATTTTAATTTTTTCTTGTAAAATTATTCAGGCGGATCGTTTGTTTATAAAAGGATTGCAAGCTGAAAATATTGATTTTGCCATAGAAAATTTAGAAAAGGCGATAGAAAAAAATAAAACGCCAATTGATTATTATGTAATATTAAGTTCTTTTTATTTTCAAAAGGGAGTTAAAACAGGAGAGTTTAGTAATTTTGATAAATCCATAGAAACTCTTAAAAAAATAATTAAAATACAGCCCGATAATTATCGTCCTTATTTTATTTTAGGAAATACTTATTTAGAAATGGCTTCATTCGCTCAAAATAAAAATTTAGTTTTTCAAAAAGCGGAACAAGCTTTTAAAAAATCATTAGAATTTTTTCCAAATTCAGTCGATACTCGTTTAAGTTTAGGGATTACTTATGCAGAGCAAGAAAAATTTGATCAGGCCTTGACAGAATTTAAAAAATGTGGTTCAATCAATTCAAAGGTAGTTGAGTGTTATTTTAATCAAGGAAAAATTTACGAACAGAAAAAAGATTTTCAAAAAGCAAAAGAATATTATCAAAAAGCTTTAGAAATTAATTCAAATATAAAAGCAATTAAAGATGCTTTAAAAATATTAAAATAGTTTTATTTATTTTTATTTATTTTTAATTAAAATTTCACATTAAATTATTGTGGAATTTTTAGAAAGGAAAATTTATTTTAAATTTTTGTTTATTTTATTGTATCGGAAAGTGTTTATATGAAGAATGTTTAGAAAAAATTAAAATAATACAAAATAATATTAAATTTGAATTTAATAAAAATATAAAAATAATAAAAATTTTAGAAAT
>JACQWZ010000005.1 GCA_016209005.1 Candidatus Kuenenbacteria bacterium | reverse complement strand
TGAATTTCAGGACTTACGCAGTTTAATCAAAAAATGGCTAAAGTTAGCGAAAATTGAATTTTTGTTAATTTTTCATTTTTAGCTAATATTAGCCAAATGCACATTAATAGTGCGTAACTCCTGAATTTCTAATTTCTTCAACTATGCGGTTTTTCAGCTGTCATTTTCTGGGGACAGTCCCCGATTAAATATTTTTTTACATTCCATATTCTACATTCTATATTCTATCTAATTTCCCCAATCCCTTTCAAAAATTTCTCTCACTTGCTGAATTAAATTTTTATTTACTCCATTAGAAAGTCCCACTCCTCGGGATGGTTGAGATCCCATTTCTTTTCTAATGGGGTTTGCTAACAAAATTCCCAATTCCCGGTTTTCGTCCATAGATGAAGAAGAAAAATTAATTGATCCTAAATATAAAATTTCATTGTCCACTATGATAATTTTAGCATGCAAAAATGGTTTTTTCAAATATTTCACTTGCATATTTCGCGCTTGAAAATATTTTCCAGCCTCTTGATTTATTTCACTATCTTTAATGTCAGCTAAAAGAATTTTGACTTCCACTCCTCTTTTTCGAGCCTTGCTTAAAAAATCTTGTATCCTTTGATCATTCATTATTTCACCCGCAATTAAAATTTCTGATTTAGCGTTTTTAATTATACTTTCCAATTTAGAACGAGAATTGATCGGACTAATAACTAAATCTTGACGAGAAGAAACAAATGATTCATTTTGCCAATCGGCCTCAAATAATTTTTTTATTTCCGCCACGTCATTTGAATCAAAATTAATTAAACCAAAATCACGACTTGCGTTAAATCCAGAATAAGTAAAATTGCACGTCATAATAATGACAACCTGATCGTCAATAATCATAAACTTGCTATGAGTAAGGCTAAATTCTGGATTGCTCCACTTGGTTTGCATTCCAATTTCTTTGAGTTCTTTAAAAATTTTTTTATTAAACCATTCTAAATTGTAAGGATTTTTTTCTAAAATTATTTTTATTTCCACCCCTCGTTTTTTCGCGTTTTTTAAGGCTTGAATAATTTTTTTATTAGATAAAAGATACATTTCTAAATCAATTGATTTTTGGGCTTTTTCAATTTCTTTTAAAACAGGTGTTTCTTTTTCGTCTGGCAAAACAAATAAAATTTGTTTCGCCGAAGAAGGTTTTAAAATTATTCGCTGCGACGATTTAAAATATTCAATAGCAAAAGGCAAACTTAAAATTACCAAAGCTAAAACAAATATCGCAACTTTTTTAAAATCTATTTGTTTTATAAAATTTTTTATATTCTTTTTTACTTTTTTCATTTGTTCAGCAACTCAATTTATAATCTATAATTTCAGGAGTTACGCACTATTAATGTGCATTTGGCTAATATTAGCTAAAAATAAAAAATTAACAAAAATTCAATTTTCGCTAACTTTAGCCATTTTTTGATTAAACTGCGTAAGTCCTGAATTTAAAATTTATAATTTCTTAACAATTGTTTTACCAAAATCTTTGGCTGCGCTTGGTCCATTGGCAGTAATAATTTTTCCATCAACAACTACATTTTGGTCCACATATTCCGCGCCATTTTGTTTTAAAATTTCTATTGGACTTTTGTCCATAAGACTTGACCAAACTGTCGCTTTTTTATTTTTTAAAACTCCAGCTTTAGCTAAAATAGTCGGGCCAATACAAATTGCCGCCAAAATTTTATTTTGAGAAATCGCTTCTTTCGCCAAACGATGCGCTTCTGAATTTTTTTGAAAGGCTACAGCAGCGCCTGGCCCGCCAATAAAAATAATCGCGTCATATTGATCCGCTTTAACTTCAGAAATCAAAAGATTGACATTAATACTGCCACCAAGACTTCCATGGGCCATACCCTTAGAATTACTAGCCAACATTATTTTAACGCCACTTGATTCTAACTCCACTCTTGTATCTTCATATTCCTTGTCTTGATATCCGTCAAAAGCAATGATTAACAAGACCTGTTTTTCAGACATTATTTTTAACATATTTTTTTCCTCCTCTTTTTTAGCGCACCCTCCTAAAAAAATAAGAATAAACCCGGCTAAAAAAAGATTAAATAAAATAAATTTTTTCATAATTCACAAAAATTAACTTTTAGATTTTTTAGCTCAATAAAAAAATAACGTGAATAAATATTAAAGTTAAAAGTTATTTAAACTTTAAACTATTAACTTTAACTTTTAATTTTTAACTTTAAACTTTTAACTATTTTGTGTTAATTTATTTTACCGTTTCCCCATCTTCTCCCAGATCAATTTTATTTCATTCAAAGTAATGGCTCTAGTTAAAAATAATATTATCGCATAAAAAACTAAGCCGAGAAAAATTAATACAAACCATAAAACCGTTGATTTTAAATAAAAAATAAATAATCCCATTATTGCCGCGGCAAAAATAGATTTTAATATTTTTTGAATTAATTCTTTACGTTTTAAAATAGATTCTATGGATTCTGAAAAAATTTTATTAATCCAAAATAAAAATAAACAAAACATTATTATAGGAACTATTGTTGCGGTCCAAGCGGCGCCGATATAACCATAAATCGGAATAAAAATTAAATTTAAAACAATGCTAATAGCCATGCCAATGCCTAAAATAGTCGTGCTAACAACTTCTTTATTGCAACCGTTTAAAAATGGAATAATGACATAACTTAAAAAAATAAAAAATAAACCGATCATTAAAATTTTTAAAACTAAAATAGAATCAATAAATTCTAAACCATATATGCCAAGAATAATTTTATCGCCTAAAATAATAGAACTAACCGAAATTGGCAAAACAATAAAACATAAATAAACAACGGCTTTTTCAAAAATATAAATCAATTGTTCCTTTGAGGAAATAAAATACTTGCTAAAAGCGGGAAATAAAGAAGCGGCAAAAATTCCCGGAATAAATTGCAAGGCAAAAGTTAATTTAAAAGCCGCGCTATAAATTCCGACATTTCTATCGTTAGTTAAAACTGAAAGTAAAATTATATCTGAATAACCAAGTATCCTGGAAAAAATTATGGCGAAAGAAAAAGGAATGGTAATTTTAAGCAATAAAAGAATTATTTTTTTATCAAAAAGAATAACTTTCGGAAAAATTAAAGCCTTTTTTCTTAAAGTGATTAAAGCAAATAAAAAATTGGCTAACCCGCCAAGAATTAAAACTAAAATTAAAGTGTAAAGAGGTAATTTTAACAATAAAACCGCGACGCCAAATAAAACCGCTAATCCTTGATAAATAATTATTCCAATCGCTTCGTATTTTAAATTTTGCAAACCCCGCCAAACAGCGTAAAAAGTTGAATTTAAACAATCTAAAATCATTATTCCGCCAGCCCAATAAACTAAAATTTTAGTTTCCAAAGGATAATTTAATAAATTAATAATCAATATCATTATTAAAAAACAAATTACGCTGGCCGATATTTTAAAAATAAAAATATTGCTTAAATAAATAATTATTTTTTCTTTACATTTTGCGACTTCTCTAATTAAAACTTGATTTAATCCAAGATCAATAAAAACAGAAAAAATAACAGTGAACGAAAGAGCAAAAACATACTTTCCTAAATTAATATCGCCAATTATTCTAGCAACAAAAATAAAATATCCAAAAGTTAAAATCTTTTGAACCACCGAAGCAAACATTAAATATGTTGTGTTTTGAGTAATGGTTTGCATAAAAACCTGAAAAAAATTCGGCGAAGTCAAGGCGGGCGGGCAACCCAAAATCAAAAAATCTTTTTATCTTGTTTTAAATTAATTTTAGGTTTTTGATTGTAATTTTGGCTTTTTTGTTTTTCGTTTTGGATTATTATTTGATTTTTACCAATTATCAGCTTACGGATTACTCATTATTAATTTCTAATAATCTCCGCTCCTATCATTCGCAGTCGTTCTTCAATTTTTTCATATCCTCGATCAACTTGATAAATATTATCAATCTCTGTTTTTCCTTCGGCAATTAAAGCGGCGATTACTAAAGCAATGCCAGCCCTAATGTCTGGACTTTCTATTTTATGACCATATAATTTTGTTGGTCCGTTAATAATAATTCTATGGGGATCGCATAAAATAATATTCGCTCCCATTTTATTTAATTTATCAATATAAAACAATCTGCCTTCATAAATAGTTTCATGAACCAAACTCATTCCTTGGGCTTGCGTTAATAAAACAGTAAATGACGCCTGTAAGTCGGTAATAAACCCAGGATATTCATGAGTAACAAGATTAATCGCTTTTAAATTTTTAGAAGGAAGTATGTGAATATTGTCATTTCCTGTTGTAAAATTTACTCCAGCTTTTTTTAACATCAAAAGTGGAACTTCTAAATGAGCTGGATTGCAATTTTTAATAATCAAATCACTTTTTGTCGCCGCAGCCATAACAGCAAAAGTTCCAGCCTCTATTCTGTCTGGAATTATATCAAAAACGCCAGCTGATAATTTATTTACACCCTCAATAATAATTACGTTAGTTCCTTGCCCGAATATTTTTGCTCCGCACAAATTAAGATAATCAGCTAGAGCCAAAATTTCCGGCTCGCAAGCTGCGTTAATTAAAATTGTTTTACCTTTTGCTAAAGTTGCGGCCATCATTAAAGTTTCTGTTGCTGTCACGCTGATAATTGGAAAAATAAATTTAGCGCCTTTTAATTTTTGCGTCTTAAAATAATAACCACTTTTACTTTCTTCCACTTCAACTCCCAACGCTTTAAATCCATCAATAAAAATATCGATCGGCCTTCTGCCAATCACGCATCCTCCTGGATAAGGAAGTTTTGCTTCGCCAAATCTTACCAACATTGGACCAATTAAAACAATAGAAGCTCTAAGTTTATGAGCCAAATCAACGCTTAATTCTGTTTTAGTGATATTTTTTGTAGAAATTTTATATTGAGAATTATTTTTTTTTTCTATCTCAGCGCCTAAATCTTTTAATATCTTAATGATTTGTTTAATGTCTTCAATGTCTGGAACATTATTAATAATCATTTCTTGCTTTGACAAAATAGAAGCGGCAATAGCTTTTAAAGCTAAATTTTTAGCCCCACCCACTTTAATTTCTCCTCCTAATTTTTTCCCGCCATTTATAATAAATTTCATATATAAAATAATAACATAGGCAAAAATTTTAAGAAAAATTTTTGCAATTTCTAATTTCTAATCAATTTTCAATGACAAAATTTTCAAACCATCCAGTCATTCCGACCGAGAGTCTGCCCTAAGCGAAGTCGAATGGGCTTCCGAATGGAGGAATCCCTAAATGTACTATATGACAAATAAAAAAATACACTTTCTGATACCACAGATAATAACATAAAAATTAAATTCATGCCAATTTTATACTCACTAAATTCAAAATAAAAAAACCTCTAAATAATTAGAAGGTTTTTTTATTTTTTACGCAAGGAAAATTTATTTTAATTCTGCTTTACCGCCAGCTTCTTCTATTTTTTTCTTTATTTCTTCCGCTTCTGCCTTAGATACTCCTTCTTTTATTGTTTTAGGCGCGGCGTCTACAAAGTCTTTGCATTCTTTTAATCCCAATTGAGTTATTTCTCTAATAACTTTAATCACTCCAATTTTATTATCTCCGGCAACCGTTAACTCTATATTAAAAGCGGATTTTTCTTCAACTTTTTCTCCTTCAGACGCTCCAGTAGTCACAGCGGCTACAGCTATTGGAACTGCCGCGGCAGAAACTCCAAACTTTTTTTCTAAAACTTTAACTAATTCAGCCAAATCTAAAACTGATAATTTTTCTATTTGTTCCACTAAATCTTTAAATTTAGCAGGAACCTCGACTGATATTTCTTCTGTTTTTTGTTCTTCAGACATAAAAATATCTCCACAATCCACATGTTTATATAAATTGTGGATTAATTAATAAAATAAAAAATAAAAAAAATGTGTCATCTCGACCGAAATCCTATTCTTATAATTGCTCACAATCTTGATAATATTGCAAAAAACAATAGGTATTATGAAATTCACGAAATATAATTTGGTCATTACGAGGAGTCTGCGACGAAGCAATCTCGATTAATATTAGTTTTAGATTGCTTCGCCTTGAGTATAGGGCTCGCAATGACGCGACAGAAAGATTGTGAGTAGTTACCCATTCTTATGGGACGAAGTGGAGAGATCCCTTAACGTGAAAAATTAATAAATTGTGCAATTAATTATTAAAAATGATAAAAGCACGGTCAATTATATTCTTTTAGGCGAAGGGATTCCTCCACTTCGTTCGTTCGCAGACTCACTCTCTTCGGTCGGAATGACAAAAATGTTTTAATGTTTTAATGTTTTTTTGTTCTTGTGTTTTATTGTTTTATTGTCTTTATCGCCCCTAATACGCCAATAAAATTTCGCAAGTTGCCAGCCAAAACATTAACAAATCCAGAAATTGGAGCGTTAATTCCACCTATTATTTTGGCTAATAATTCTTGTTTGGATGGCAATTGGGCTAAACTTAATATTTTATCCGGTCCAATAAAACTTTTTTCTAAAATTCCGCCATTTATTTTTAAAATTTTATGCTCTTTTTGAAAATCTTTTAAAATTTTTGCTGGCGCAACTTCGTCTTCATAACTTAAAACCACGCCAAGTTCGCCTTCTGCTTTTTTAAAATCAATATTTTTAAAATTGGTTTTTTCTAAACATAATTTAAATAATTTTTTTTTAGTTACCAAAAAATCAATTTTTTGTTTTTTGTAAAGTTTTCGTAATTTTTGAAGTTCATTAACTTTCAAGCCATAATAATTTACAAAAATCGCTGATTTTATTTGAGAAAGTTTATCAATTAATTGCTCAACTATTTTTTGTTTTTGTTCTTTGGTTTTAGCCATAAAAATTAGCTTATTAGTTTATTAGTTTATTAGAAAATAAAAAATCTACGTTTCCGTAGACAATATAAATAAAAATTTCTAATTTTCAATTTCTAATTTCTAATCAATTTTTAATGACAAAATTTTCAAACTTTTATATATTCATTAATACATTCATTAAAAAATTAAATCATTAAAAATTCATTTAAAATTTAAAATTTAAAATTTAAAATTTCTATAACCTTGATGGGTTTTATGCTTTTAAAAGCCACCCATTGTCTACGGTTAGTTATCCACAACTATATCATAAATAAAAAATGTGTCAAATGGTTCGCAATATGCAAGTTAAAATATAGACGAAAGCCTCTCGTATCTGCAAATAAAAATGTTGCCGAAATAAATGATATAATTAAAGTAAAAAATGTTAATAATATTTAACATTCTAAAAAATTATTTAATTTTTTAACTTT
>JACQWZ010000008.1 GCA_016209005.1 Candidatus Kuenenbacteria bacterium | reverse complement strand
TCGATATTTAGGTTTATCGAAAAGCTAATTTACTATAGACATAGATTTAACTTTAAAATCACGCTAAAACAGCCTGATTCTGGTTTATTATTTATATTTTTATCTCATTTTATTGTAAATGTGCGTAAGTCCTGAAATTACTGATTGCAAAAAATGAATATGTTATTTCAAAACAATTATTAAGAAGCGGAACAAGTATTGGCGCTAATATTGAAGAAGCTTTGACTGGTCAAAGCAAAAAAGATTTTTTGCATAAAATGTCTATTGCTTTAAAGGAGGCTCGAGAGACAAGATATTGGCTAAAATTATTAGATAAAAGTCAAATTATTTTAACTGATTATAAAAATTATTTAGTAGAAATTGAAAATATTATTAATATTCTTACAAAGATAGTAAAAACAAGTTCTCAGTCAATTTATAATTTATAATTTATAATTTCCAATTTCTTTATGGATTATTACGCAATTCTTGACGTTTCTAAAAACGCTTCGCAAGAAGAAATAAAAAAAGCCTTTAGAAAAAAGGCTCATCAATGTCATCCAGATAAACCCGGGGGAGATGAAAAAAAATTTAAAGAAATTAACGAAGCCTATCAAGTCCTTTCTAATTCTCAAAAAAAAGCTCAATATGATCAATATGGAAGTACTTTTGAACAAGCTCAATCTAACGGAGGTTCTTATGGATTTGGCGGGTTTCAAGATTTTAGCGGAGCTTTTCGCAATAGTGGCAGAGGCGGAATTGAATTTAATTTTGAGGATTTAGATTTAAGAGATATTTTTGTTTTTTTTTTTGGCGGAACGAAAAAACAAACAACTAAAAAAACTCAAGGAAATGACATTGAAATAGAAATGTCTCTTCAATTTGAAGAAGCGATTTTTGGCGTAAAAAAACAAATAGAAATAAATAAATTTAGCGTTTGTTCTCATTGTCATGGAAACGCGATTGAACCGGGGACGAAAATTATTACTTGCTCAACTTGTCATGGCAAAGGACAAATTCAACGCATTCAATCAACTATTTTTGGTCAATTTAGAACAGTAGACGTTTGTCCAGATTGTCAAGGCGAAGGGAAAAAAGCGGAAAAAAAATGTACCGAATGCAATGGACAAGGACGCGTTAGAAAAATAGAAAAAATTGAGGTAGAAATTCCGGCCGGAATTGATCAAGGACAAACATTAAAACTTTCTCATCAAGGAGATATTGGGATAAAAGGAGGACGAAGCGGAGATCTCTATGTCACTGTTCGCATTCTTCCCCATTCTAAATTTAAAAGAAAAGGCAATGACATTTTAAGCAAAGCGACAATTACTTTTTCACAAGCTGTTTTGGGAGATAAAATTGAAGTGGAAACTTTGGAAGGAAAAGTTAGATTAAAAATTCCCGCCGGCACTTTAAGTGGAAAAATTTTTAGATTGACAGACAAAGGCATTCCTTATCTCCAACATCGAGGCAGAGGCGATCAATTAGTGGAAGTAATAATTTTTATTCCTCAAAAATTAACCAAAGAACAAAAAAAATTATTAGAAGAATTGAAAAAGCAAGAAATGTAAGTTAATGACAAATTTTATTTTACTATCATCTTTCCTTTTTCTCCTCTATTCTCATGTCCCGGAACATCGCAATAAAATTCATATTCTCCCGCTTTTTCAGGGGCGTTAAAAACCATAGCCAAGGTTTCTCCTCGGGAAGGACCAATCTCTACGGCCGAAAGTAAAGGATCTTTAAACCTAAACATATGCATATGAGAATCGCCTGAAGTTATAATAAGATTTACAACTCCTCCAGCCTTAACAGTAAAACTTAATGGTTGAAGCCCTTTTTCTGTTACAATAAGCTTAACCGCTTCAGCGGGAAGTTGTTCTAAATTTTTAATTGGATTAGATAATTGAGGGGCTTCGGTAGTTCCCGGAACAACATCAAGCCTTACTGGTTTTCCTTCAGGAGTAACTACTTTCCCTTCTTTTGTAACAGGGCTTACGCCTGGCATAATTTTTTGTTGAATTTCTGGAGTTAAAATATCATCTTGAGAAACTTTGGATTTTTTTGTTTTAGTTGATTGACTTGAATCTTTTACTAAAACATTCCAAATAAAAAATATCGCTACTACCGCAATCAAAATCATTATTGAAATATCAATAATTGATTTTTTATTAAGCTTTTCCATAAAATAAATTAGCTTTTATCCGCCAACTGACAGATTATAGCTTTAAAAAATAAAAAATAAAAAAATATTTTAAATTTGTAAATATAATAATGCTAATCAACAAAAAAATACGAATGCAACAAATAATACTAATAATTTCTTTATTTACATATTAATATTTTATTAGTTTAGGTTCAATTTTAATAATCCTTTTTAGGTGTAATATATTGACTTCTGAAATTTACAAGCAATCCAAGTTTTATATTTAAACTTTGTAAATATCTCTGCAACTGATAATAATCATCTTTAGTGATAATTCTCTTTGTTTTTGCCTCTAAAATAAGCTTATTGTCAATCAAAAAATCAACTCGATTGCCTGTGCCTAAAATTTCAAATTCTCTTTTATAAAATATGTCTGCCTCTTTTAATTTTTTCTCTATTTCGTCACAATATTGTTTTTCTCGAGCATATTTTCCTAAATTATTATGCACATCAAAACAAATTCCAATAATAATATAAGATAGTTCTGGATAAATTAATTTTGTGTTTGTATTATTTATATCCATTTGCATGTTGATATTTTATTAGTATTATTCGTATCATTCGCACACATTCGTATATTAGCATTATTATTCAAAATCTAAAATTATTCTTTAATAATCAATCCCGCTTTTTCCCCCTGATCTTTGGCAAAAGTAGGCCAATTTTTCCAATCAAATCGTTTGCCAATTAAACGATAAGAAAATTCGGCTGGTTTGTCGCCGCGGAAAATAATTTTTTCTCCTTCAATTAAATAATAAATATTCGCTGACATTCCATAAGGGGTTATAAAAACATTAACATTATCTTTTGAAAAATCAATCGCTTTATACCAAACCCACAAATCAGATCCCTCTTTTTCTTTGTTAAAATCAATTATATACTCATAAATTGTATTATTGGAAATTGGAAATTGGAAATTGGAAATTTGAGAAAGGTTTCCTTTCCCAACGTATTCTTCATTTACCCCGCCAACAATTGAAGAAACATAGGTCGCGTATTTTTCCCCTTTAATTTCATAAAGAGGGTCAATGGTGGCGGCAGTTAATTTCGTTCCCACAGAGAGATTGCCGTTAACAGCAAGATCGCCAGTAATATTTGCATTGCCTTGCACTTTAAGTTTGTTTGTCCCCGGATCAGTCGTCCCGATGCCGACATTGCCAGCATCATTTATCGTCATACGCACTTGCGGGGAGTCCGAACCTTGGCCAACCGCGTTTGTGAGAAACTGGAGATACGTGTCCCAACTTCCACCACGATATCCTCGAATCCCCGCGGAACCAGCAGAAACAAAAGCCCATTTCAAATCTTGGGCGGAGTTGGAGTTAGCGGGGGTATTGGGACCCCAGATTCGAATTGCTTCCACCGGAGCCGCCTGTCCCTCGGCACCAGCCTTAACCTCTAGTTTGGCATTTGGCCCTGTTGTCCCAATCCCAACATTGCCAGTTTCAAAAATTGCTCCTTTTTTAAGATAAGCGGAATATGTCGTCCCGTCGCCAAAAGGATTAAGCCAATAATTTGTATCGTCTTTGTCATAATATATCTTTGCGGAAATATTTTCCATTGAGTATGTTCCAGCTGTAAGCGTGCCGTTAACAGCAAGATCGCCAGTAATATTTGCATTGCCTTGCACTTTAAGTTTGTTTGTTCCAGGATCAGTCGTCCCGATGCCGACGTT
>JACQWZ010000037.1 GCA_016209005.1 Candidatus Kuenenbacteria bacterium | reverse complement strand
AAATTAATAAATACGAAACAAAATTAGAATTATTTAATTTCCCGCCTTATACTCCTGAATATAATCCGCAAGAACATGTCTGGAGAGCGTTAAGACAAAATGTTACTCATAACAGATTAGAAAAAGATTTTTCTGTTTTGTTAAAAGATTGTTTGAAATATTTAAACCGGAATAAATTTAATTCTATAAAATTTGAAAATTTATTTTAGGGAAATTTAAAACAAAACCAGTATACATCTTTATTAAATCTTTGCAAAAAAAAATTTGTAAAAAAATTTAAATTATGTGCTCTAAAATTAAAACATAAAACATTTCGTAATTTACAGTAAGTTAATAAATTAAAAATCTAAAATCTTAAATCTTAAATCTTAAATCTTAAATCTTAAATTACTACGCTCCTCTATATTGCAACGCTTCGGCGATGTGATTTTTTTGAATATTTTCAGATTCGGCTAAATCGGCGATTGTCCGAGCTATTTTAAAAATTCGATAAAAACTTCTCGTTGACAAATGCATCCGTTCAATGGCTAATCTAAGCAGTTCTAAACTATCTTCATCAACTTTGCAAAATTCTTTTATTTCTTTATTTTTCATTTCTGAATTGGTGATAATTTTGTGTTTTTTAAAACGGCGCAATTGAATTTTTCTCCCTTTTTGAACTCTTTTTCTAATTTCTTCTGAAGATTCGGCCACTTTTTCCGAAGTTAATTCTTTGAATTCCACCTGCGGAACTTCTAAATACAAATCCATTCGATCTAAAAATGGTCCGGAAACTTTTTTTTGATAACGTTCAATTTGCAACGGACTGCAAATGCAATTTTTTTTAGGATCATTTTGATAACCGCAAGGACATGGATTTTGACTAGTGATTAAAATAAAATTGGAAGGAAATTTTAATGTTCCTTGAGCTCGAGAAATAACGACCGTTCTATCTTCTATTGGTTGCCTTAACGACTCTAAAACATTTCGAGGAAATTCTGGCAGTTCATCTAAAAATAAAATGCCTCGATGCGCCAAACTAATTTCTCCCGGTTTAGGAAATTGTCCTCCTCCAACTAAAGCGACAGACGAGGAAGAATGATGAGGATTTCTAAACGGTCTTTTAAAAATTAAAGGTTGATTAGACGGCAAAAGTCCAACAATGCTGTAAATTTTCGTTACTTCTAAAGCCTCTTCTGGTGTTAACAAAGGTAAAATAGACGGCATCGCCATAGCTAATAAAGTTTTTCCGCTGCCCGGAGGACCTTTCATTAAAACATTATGCCCGCCAGTTGCCGCGATTTCTAAAGCTCTTTTGACAAATTCTTGACCTTTAATATAAGCCATATCTGTTTCAAATTCTATTTTTTCTAAAGAAAAATCTTTTACTCCCTCGGAATAAAAAGGAACGATTTCTTCTTCCTTTGTTAAATGCCTAATTAATTGATTAAAATCTTTAATAGGAAAAATTTTTAATCCTTTTATTAAATTAGCTTCTTTAATATTTATCTCTGGAATGAATAAATTTTTTATTCCTTGCTGTTTGGCAAAAATAACCATTGGTAAAATCCCATTGGTATGACGAAGTCTTCCGTCTAAAGCAAGTTCTCCAATAAAAAGACTATTTTCTACATCAAATTGAATTTCATTTTGAGCTAAAAAAATTCCCACGGCAATGGGAAGATCATAAGCTGGCCCTTCTTTTTTAATATCAGCCGGAGCTAAATTGATAGTTAAACGACCCCGAGGAAAATCCAATCCGCTATTTTTAATGGCTGATCTTACTCTTTCTTTAGATTCTTTAACCGCGACGTCTGGCAACCCAACAGTTGTCACATTTGGCATTCCTCCCAAAATATCCACTTCCACTTCTACTGGCACACAATCTAATCCAACAACAGCCACTGAATTAACTTTAGCAAACATAAAAATTAGCTTTTAGCTTATAGCTGTTAGCTTTTAGTTAAATAAATTTTTAATTATTGTTATTAACATTTTTTGTACTTCTTCTAATAAAGATTCTGTTTTAGAAAAATCTATTTCAGAATATAAATCCTTTGCAATAATTATTTGTGTTTCTAATTCTGCGGCAGAACCATTGGCTATTCTTAAAAATTGTAAAAAATCATTCTTTGTTTTTCGCTTTTTTCCTTCAGCTATATTTGATGGAATTGATATTGCCGATCTTCTCATTTGACTTACTAAACCATATAGCTCTGACCTGGGAAATTTCTCTGTAAATAAATTTCTTTTACAAGTTCAATTGACCTTTGCCATACTATTAATTGTTTAAATGACTCAATGTACATATTTCCTAAAAGCTAAAAGCTATAAGCTAACAGCTAACTTAACGCTCTTTCCCATCGTAGAACATAAAGTAATATTTTTAATATAAATTCCTTTTGATTTTGAGGGTTTGCTTTTTTTAATTATTTCTAAAAACGCTTCAAGATTTTCTTTTAATTTTTCTAAGGGCCAAGAAACCTTTCCAATGGCTTGATGAATATTTCCTGAATCGTCATTTTTAAAAGTCACTTTGCCTTTTTGTAATTCTTCAATGGTTTTTTTAATATTTGTTGCGACTGTTTCGGTTTTTGGATTAGGCATCAGTCCTTTTGGTCCTAAAATTCTGGCAATTATGGCTAATTTTTTCATTATTTCAGGTGTGGCAATCGCGACTTCAAAATCGCATTTTCCTGTTTTTTTAATTTCTTCAATTAAATCTTCTCCGCCAGCTATTATTCCCATTTTTTTAATCTCTTTAATTTCATCTTCATTCTCGCTAAAAACAGCGATTTTTTTTGATTTGCCAGAACCATATGGCAAAACTATAGTTCCACGAACCTGTTGATCCCCTTTTTTAATATCAATGCCTAATTTTATATGCGCTTCCACGCTTTCATCAAATTTAGCTTTAGCATTTTTTTTAATCAACTCCAAAGCCTCATTTAAATTGTATTTTTTTTCTTCCATAAAACAATAAATTATTTTAGTTATAAAACTTATACAGCTATTTAAAAATAAATTGAAATTTTTGAAATAAAAATTATTTAATGTAAAATGTAAATCTCAAAATTAAAAATGACAGTTAAAAATGTAAAATCAAAAATCAAATTTTTTAAAATCCCAAATCTCAATATCAAATATCCAATAAAATCCCAAATCTCAAATCAAAATAAATTATATTATTTTTTGGGATTTTGGGTTTGGGATTTTATTTGGCATTGGGATTTGGATATTGGGATTTATACTTTAAATTTTTATTTGTCATTTTACGTTTTGATTTTTACATTTTCTATTTTATTCGCAGAAATTAGCGTAAAATTACGGTTAACCAGTTTATTATTTTTTAACTTTCAACTGTTAATCCCATCTGCCTTGCCGTGCCTTCAATAATTTTCATTGCCGCTTCAAGATTATCCGTATTAAGATCTGTCATTTTTGTTTTGGCAATTTGTCTTATTTGTTCTTTGGTCACTTTGCCAACTTTATTTTTATGCGGCTGATCAGATCCTTTTTTAATATTTGCCGCTTTTTTTAAAAATTCAGAAGCTGGGGAAGTCTTTAAAATAAAATCAAAAGTTCGGTCCGTATAAACAGTAATTTCCACTGGGGTAATTTCCCCGGCTTTTTGTTTCGTCGCTTCATTAAATTTTAAACAAAAATCCTGAATATTTAAACCATGTTGTCCCAAAGCTGGTCCAATTGGCGGAGCTGGATTTGCCTGCCCGGCTGGAATTTGAAGTTTTATAATTGTTTTTATAGGCTTCATAAAAAGTTAAAAGTTTAAAATTAAAAGTTCAAAGTCACAATTTTAAGTTAAAAATTATTTCTTTCCTCTAAGTGATAATATTGTTGAACCTAATATTTTAGAAAATTCTTGGGCTTCTTTTAAGAAAGAGTTTTTCTGAATTTATTTTTTCCACCTTTCCGCTATCCCTTAATAATCCCAACCAATATCTTGTTTCATTCGCTGATTTTAACGCATGGTTTATAAAATTAATAAAATCTTTTTTACTAGAACTTGCTTGAGCTTCGACAATATTAGCTCCAATTGAAGTGGCGCTGCGAATTAATTGTTTGGCTATCACATTTAAAGAAAAAGTCTTTTGATTAAATAAATCAATGAATTTCATTATTTCTAAAGAAAACTTAAATGATCTATTGATAAGCATTTGTTTAAATTCTTGATTATTCATAACTTTGAATTTTTAACTTTAACTTTGCACTTTGAACTTTAAACTTTTAACTTTAAAGAGTTTAGGCTTCTTGGCACTTATTACAAGCTAAATGCCGCGCCGGTTGAAATTTCCGCGATTTCTTGAGTAATGCTTGCCTGACGAACTTGGTTAAAGGTCATTGTTAAATTATCAATTAAATCTTTTGCCGCGTCTGTCGCATTTTTCATGGCCACCATTCTCGCGCAATGTTCAGAAGCGTTTGATTCGAGCAAGGCTTGATAAATTTGAATTTCTAAAAGTCTTGGCAATAATTCTTTTAAAACTTCATCTGAATTTGGTTCAAATTTATATTCAAATTTTATTTTTAAATTTTTGTTTTCTGCTTCTTGACTTTTACTTATTGATTGTTGAACTTGTTCTAAATGATCAATTTCATCTAATATTTTTTTAAATTCTTCTTTTTTTAATGGCAATAATTGCCGAGCGATTGGCTCTTGTTTTAAAGTTGAAATAAAATCAGTATAAATTAAAATTACTTTATCATACAATCCTTTTTCATAATCTTCAATAGCGATTTTTACGATTGGAGCGATCTCCGCAATTTTTGAAACATTTTCAAGTCCGATAAATTCCGCAAAAATTTTATAATATTTTTTTATAAAATCTCGTCCCTTTTTGCCAACAGAAATGAATTCAACTTTTGATTTTTCTTGTTTTTCTATAGTTTTAATCGCCTTTTGAATAACTTGAGTATTCATTGCTCCGCAAAGACCGCGATCAGAAGTTATTAAAATTACGGCAATTTTTTTAATTTCGCGTTCTTGAAATAAAGGATGCAGTTCTGGATTAACTCGACCGGATAAATTATTTAACATCTCCCAAGCAAGACGCGCGTACGATCTAGTTGCCAAAACTCGTTCAGTCGCTTTCCTCATTTTTGAAGCGGCAACCATTTCCATAGCTTTTGTAATTTGCTTGGTATTTTTTACTCCCTTTATTCTTCTTTGGATTTCCTTGGAATTCATATAAAATCATTAAAACATTAAAACAAAAAAACATGAAAACAATAAAACAAACAACAAAATCTGTTAGCTCCATAGTCCCTCTTAGGGCTGTGGAGCTAAAATGCAAGTCAATTGCGAAATTTACGTAACCGCTAAAAAAATGACAAATGACAAATTTCCAATGACAAATCAAATCCAAAATCCAAATGACAAAAAAAATTATAATCTAACAGAACGAACATCTAATTTTGGCGTGGAAATAATTATTTTAAAGAAAATATTAGTTTAATATTTATTTGACATTTGGTCATTTGTCATTGATTTGTCATTCGTCATTAGAAATTTATTATTGAGTTATTATAATGAGTTGCACGTTACGGGTTACTGGTTACTTTGTTTTTCGTCGCTTTTATAAAATCCCTAAACAAAGGATGAGCTCTTAAAGGTTGCGATTTGAATTCTGGGTGAAATTGAACTCCCACAAACCAAGGATGATCTTTTAATTCAATAATTTCCACTAATTTTCCGTCTGGAGAGGTTCCGCTAATTTTTAAACCGGCTTGTTCTAAAATTTCTCGATATTCATTGTTAAATTCATATCGATGACGATGCCTTTCTGAAATTTCAATTTGTTTGTAGGCTTTATAAGCTAAAGAGTCTTTATTTAAAACACAAGGATAGGCTCCCAAACGCATGCTTGCTCCATAGTCTTTATTTTTTATTTTTTCTCTTTGTTCCGGCATAATATAAATTATTGGATGTTTTGTCTTTGCGTCAAATTCAGTAGAATTAACATCTTTTGTTTTTAAAACATAACGAGCGAATTCAATTGCCGCAATTTGCATACCCATGCATAATCCCAAAAAAGGAATTTTATTTTCTCTGGCATATTTTACAGCTTCAATTTTTCCTTCAATTCCCCTTGAGCCAAATCCTCCCGGAACAACTAATCCATCTATCGCTTTTAATTTATCCCATTCTTTTTTATTTTGTTTTTCTAAATCTTCCGCGGCAATAAATTCAATTTTAATTTTAACATTATTGACGTAACCAGCTGATTTTAAAGCCTCATTAACGCTAATATAAGCGTCTCCATGTTCAGTATATTTTCCAATCATTCCTATTTTTAAAATTTTTTCTCCGCCAGCTGGCGGATTGCTTTTAATTTTTTTTATTAATTTTTGCCAGTCATTTAATTCTGGAATTCTATTTTTTAAATCTAAACGTTTTAAAATAATTTCCACCAAAGAATATTTTTGAAAATTTAAAGGTACTTCATAAATACTTTTCACTGTAATGGCCGGAATAATCTCTTCTGGTAAAATGTTGCAAAAAAGAGAAATTTTTTCTATTAATTCTTTTTTAATCGGATAATCAGAGCGGGCTAAAATAATATCCGGATGAAGCCCTTGACGTTGCAATTCGCGAACGCTTACTTGAGTAAGTTTTGTTTTTAACTCTCCTGAAGTTTTTAAAAAAGGAAGAAAAGTCAAATGAATAAAAAGCACATTTTTTCCTCCTTTTTCTTGATGCCACTGCCGAGCCGCTTCTAAAAATGGTTCTGCTTCAATATCTCCCACTGTTCCGCCTATTTCTATAATTAAAAAATCAACTTGTTTTTCTTCGGCCGCTGATTGAATAAAATTTTTAATAGTTTCTGTGACATGAGGAATTATTTGAATTGTTTTTCCTAAATATTCCCCTTCTCTTTCTTTGTTAATAATTTTTTTATAAATTTGTCCGGCAGTGGTGTTGCTTAATTTGCTTAAATTTTCATCAATAAATCTTTCATAATGCCCTAAGTCTAAATCTGTTTCTGTTCCATCATTGGTCACAAAAACTTCTCCATGTTGGTATGGGCTCATTGTTCCGGGATCGACATTTAAATAAGGATCTAATTTTAAAATACTAATTTTGTATCCGCAAGCTTTTAAAAGCATGCCAATTGAAGCCGCGGCAATCCCCTTGCCCAATCCAGAACAAACCCCGCCAGTGACAAAAATATATTTCATAAAAAAATCAATTAGCAATTAACAATCAACAATTAACATTTGACATTTGACATTTGACATTTGACATTTGACACATTTGGCTAATATTAGCTAAAAATGAAAAATTAACAAAAATTCAATTTTCGCTAACTTTAGCCATTTTTTGATTAAACTGCGTAAGTCCTGAAATTGTAAAATTAAATAATTTCAAAATCAAGCACCAATGGCAAATGATCTGAAATATCTATGTCTATTGCTGAAAAATTATTAACCTTAATTCTGTCATTCACAAAAATATAATCAACAACTTCATTGCCATTATCTTTATCATCTTCAAAATTTGGCCTGGTTGATTTTATTTGATACGCTTCTATCAAATTTTTAAATTGTCTATTCAATATACTAATACTTTTCGTTTCTGGTAGCAAATTAAAATCACCCACAATTATTGTCGGAACATCGCTATTTCGCATTGCAACTTCAATAATATACTTACATTCAGCTATAGTTCTTTTATCTCCTAACTTATCGCGTGTCCAAATACCGTGAACGTTCAAAATTTTTAGCCTTTTATTTTCAACATTTAATTCAACAACCTGAACAGCTCTGCCGTGATCTTCTATATGCCAATTTGTTACATCCAAATTATAAGAAAAATTCTTATAATAAAATTCATTTGTCGCCTCAACTATTGGAAATTTTGACATAATCTCATTGCCTTGCTCAACTTGTCCGCCATACTCACGATAAACCACGCCATCTTTTTTAAATTTATCAGTAACCCAAAGCGAACCGAAAAATTTATAGGGATAGGTTTTGATAATTGCCTTTTCAATTTTTTCCTGAAATTTATAATTTTCAAAAACACTGTCATCAAGATGTCGCAGTATTTCCTGAATCGTAATAATGTCTGGGTTTTGTGTTTTAAAAAATTCTATCACCTCATCAGTGTTATCAATTTTAATACTGACATTTATATTTACTAATTTCAGGAGTTACGCACTATTAATGTGCATTTGGCTAATATTAGCTAAAAATGAAAAATTAACAAAAATTCAATTTTCGCTAACTTTAGCCATTTTTTGATTAAACTGCGTAAGTCCTGAATTTCATATATTTTTTAAAAAAAACCAAAAAAGCTAATTTCTTTGAATTACAAAATCCCGCATCTCCTCCCCCTTGATGGAGGAGGATTAAGGAGAAGGTGTTTAAATGTCCTATTTCCTCACCCTCCCCTAACCCCTCCCATCAAGGGAGGGGGATAATTTAGGAGTTTCATAATTCAAGATAATTTATTATTTTTCATAATCTAATTTCTTTTTCTGATTAATTTTAAAAAGTGGCTATCACCTTTTTAAATAGTCATTTTTTGGCTAAAAATAAATTAAATTAGACCATAAAATTACATTTGGCGTAAATTTGATCAATGAACGGACGTCGCACGTCCGTCTGTCTACTTATGTTATTCATGTTTATTTGTGTTAGTAAATTGGCGGTTGGCTTACTCATTATTAATTCTTTAAACACCGCTAATTTTCAACACTATCTCCGCCTTAATATCTTTAAAAAGTTCAATGTTGATTTTGTGTTCTCCAATCTCTTTAATTGATTTTTCTAAAATTATTTGTTCAGGTAAAATTTCTTGCTTTATCTTTTCCGACAAAGCTTTGGCTATTTCTTCTTTGTTTAAAGCGGCAAAAAGTATGCCTTTTCCATTAATCTTAGCCTTAATTTCTATTTCAATTTTTTGAATTTTTTTCTTTATTTCTTCAGCTTTTTGAATTTTTTCTTTTTGATTTTTCTCTTGTCTTTGTTTTTTTATTTCTATTTTTTTAATTTCCGAAGGCGTTGCGATCACGGCTATTTTTTGAGGCAATAAATAATTTCTAGCATAGCCATTTGCCACTTCTTTTATCTCCCCCTTTTTCCCTAAATTATTTGTATCTTGAAGTAAAATAATTTTCATAAAAAATATTAAAAAACTTTTAATAAAAAATAAATCTACAGCTAATAAAAGCGAGTTAAAAGTTTAAAGTGTAAAGTGTAAAGTCACAGTTTTAAGTTAAAAATTTTTAACTATTTATAACTTTTAATTTTTAACTTTAACTTTGAACTTTTAATTTTAAACTTTAAACTTACTCTTATTTGCATTTATTAGCGTAAATAGATTAACAGTTGACTTACTTATTTTTTATTTTATCATCAATCAATTCAATCGCTTTTTCCATTTGTGGATCTTTATCTTGTTCATAATCTTTAGGCGTCATTTCTATTTTAATATCTGGATCGATTCCTTTGTCATTAATTCTTCGGCCAAGAGGAGTTAACCAATCGGCAATCGTTAATTTAAGCATTGATCCTCCTCTTAAATCTTCAACTTTTTGAACGCACCCTTTGCCAAAAGTTCTTTCTCCCACAATTGTCGCTTTTTTATAATCTTGAAGCGCTCCGGCAAAAATTTCTGAAGCGGAAGCCGAGCCTTGATTTATTAAAATTATAGTTTGAAATTTATCCAATATTGGATTATCCAAAGTTTTATATTCTTTTTCTTGTCCATCAAATTTTTCTTTTACCACAACTATATCGCGAGGAAGCCAATAATTCGCTATGTCAACTGAAGCGTCTAAAAGTCCGCCCGGATTATTTCTTAAATCTATAATTATTCCTTTGGGTTTTTCTTCTTGGGATAAAATTTTATTAATCGCTTCTCTAAATTCGCTTTTTATATTTTCATTAAATTGACGAATTTTTAAATAAGCGATTTCTTTATGATTTTCTATTGGTTCTAATTTTACGCTTTGTATATGAATTTTAGCTCGAGTAATGGTTATTTCTTTAAATTCTAAAAAATCGTTTCTTTTAATTGTTAAAACGACTTGAGTTCCATTTTTGCCTCGAATTTTATTCACTGCTTCTTCTAAGATCATATTAGTTGTATCAAGATTGTCAATTTTATAAATTTGATCTCCGGCTTTTATTCCGGCTTTTTCCGCTGGATAATCGGACAAAGGAGCGATAACTGTTAAAATATTTTTTTTAATTCCTAATTCCGCTCCAATTCCTTCAAAATCGCCTTGAAGATCTTGATAAAATTCTTTGGCCTTTTCCGGCTCTAAAAAAACCGAATAAGGATCTTCCAAGCTAGCAACCATTCCTTTTAAACTTCCATAAAATAATTGTTTGTCTGAAATATTTTTTTTATTAAGATAATCTTTTTTTATTGAATTCCAAACTTCCCAAAATAAATCAAAATCAACTCCTTCGTCTTTTAAACTTTTTTCGTCATTTTTAATGCCTAAAATCCCAAAAAGAAGATTGCCATTATTTTTTGATCTTTCAATAGATTCTTTTTTTCTAAAATCATCCGTAGCCTTTTGTTGCCCAACTATTAAGCCTATTAAAAAACTAAAAATAACTAAAATAATAATTGGATAGATGAGATATTTTTTAAATTGTTTTTCTATCATAATTTAATATACAAATTCATAAATTCAGGACTTACGCAGTTTAATTAAAAAATGGCTAAAGTTAGCGAAAATTGAATTTTTGTTAATTTTTCATTTTTAGCTAATATTAGCCAAATGCACATTAATAGTGCGTAACTCCTGAAATTCATAATTCATATTATTGAGTATAATTTATTTTTTTAAAAAAGTAAAACTACATTTTAATTATATTTTAATAATACTCTAAAAAATAAAAAGTGACAAGATTATTTAAAGTTGATCATTAGAGTTGGTATTCAATATCTCAACGATCATGAGAAAAGTGAAACGTAGTAGGAATTTACGATTTCAGATTTAAGATTGTAGATTTAGGATTTTAAATTTAAATTGGTATTCAATTTTGAACGATCGTGAATAAAGTGAAGTAAGGTAAAAAAACAAAAATAATTATAGTGTGTTTTGGACGATCGTCAGAAATGTACTATAAAAATAAAAAAACAAACAAAACAAAAACAGCCCGACGAAAATGTCGAGCTGTTTTGTCTTTACCTTGTTAGATAATAAGAATTTAACAGGGCTTAAAATAATACCTTTATCGCATTATTTAAAGAGTAATAGGTTGATGGCATAATAAAACCAGTACACCCTAAATTGCTTTTTATTTAAAATATTGATAAATTTAATTAGTCAGTTTTAATTTTAATTGATTAATTTATTTATTTACCTAAATCCTACATCAATTATTTTGTTCTAACAGAATGGAATCTTAAAGAAGAACAACTTTTTATTTATTTTGAAAAAGAACAACAATCAAAAATGATTAAAAAAATATCATTCAAAATTAATCAAAGATCAAAATAGGGTGTACTGGTTTTATTATGCCAATAACCAGTAATAAACTAATAATTCAAAGTTTTATTTAAACTAAGATTAGCCAATAGTCCATAGACCCCGTCTTTGACAGATGACGGGAAAATTTGAGATTTAAGAGGTAGAATTTGGCTAAT
>JACQWZ010000007.1 GCA_016209005.1 Candidatus Kuenenbacteria bacterium | reverse complement strand
TTTTAATTAAACTGCGTAAGTCCTAAATTTGTTTTTTGCTTCGCAAAAAATTATCCTTGTCTTTGTTTGTGTTTAGGGCTTTTTTTACAAATAACAACAATTCGTTTTCCTCGACGAATTGTTTGACATTCTTTACATATTTTTTTAACCGAAGTTCGCACTTTCATAAATTCAGGACTTACGCAGTTTAATCAAAAAATGGCTAAAGTTAGCGAAAATTGAATTTTTGTTAATTTTTCATTTTTAGCTAATATTAGCCAAATGCACATTAATAGTGCGTAACTCCTGAAATTAGGAATTAGTTTGTAGAAAAAACAAGGGATCTCTCCACTTCGTCCCATAAAAGTTGCGGAGTTTACCCCGAGCCATGTCGAGGGGGTCGAGATGACACACATTTCGTAATTCAAAGTAATTTATAATATTTTACAGATAAAAAAGTGGCAATTTTTCTTTTATTTTATGTCCCTTAAAAGTTTGGCTATCTGTTTCTTGAATACTGGCAGATCGTCTTGAATAGTTTTCCATAAGATTTCTTCATCAATGCCAAAATATTCATGAACAACTTTATTACGTGTGCCTTTAATTTCCTTCCATGCCACATCGGGATTTTTAACTTTAATTTCTTTAGGTATATTTATAACCGCTTCACCAATGATTGAGAGATTCCTAACAACCGCATCAATAATCTTCTCATCACTGGAAAATTTATCAAAATTAATGCCACGCGTATATTTTTCTATTTTTCGAATAGAATCTTCAATATCTTCAAGATAAAGTTTTATTCCTCTCTTAGACATATTTCACTTCTTTAAAAATTTTTTTTTTAACTGCCGGCTTAATGGCTTTTTTGGAAACCAGATCTACTTTTTGGCGTAAAGCGCGACTCAATAAATTTTCCAGCCTAATAAATTCAAAAAAACCCACTGGCGTATAAAACTCCACTAACACATCCACATCGCTTCCCTTTCTTTGTTCTCCTCGCGCAAAAGAGCCAAAAATCCCGATTTTTTTGACATGATATTTCTCCTTAAGTAAAGGAAGTTGTTCCTGAATTTTTTCTCGTATTTTTTCTTGTTTCATATAAAATAGGCAAAATTTAGGAAAATTTTACAAATTGTTATTTGGTGCTTTGAATTTGGCGTTTAAATACTTTAAGATCGAAAAATAATTCTTCCTTTTGATAAATCATAAGGGCTTATTTCCACTTTCACTTGATCTCCCGGTAAAATACGAATTTTATGTAAACGCATTTTGCCTGAAAGATGCGCCAAAATTTCATGCCCATTTTCTAATTTTACTTTAAAACTCGTAGCCGGTAAAAGCTCAATAACTTCTCCTTGCATTTCTAAAAAATCTTTTGAATTTTTTTGAATATTATTTTGATTCATTAAATAAAATATACAAAATTTATTAAGATAAATTTCGCGAATTACAAATTATAAATTTTAAATCAATCTAAATGGTAATCCAAAACGAAAAACAAAAAAGCCAAAATTATAATCAAAAACCTAAAACTAATTTAAGATAAAAAATAAAATATCGCTTATAATTAAAATTTATTTTATATTTATTTTATAATAAAATACTTCAATAATAATGTCAAATAATATTAAAATTTATTCCTGTGGAAAATAAATTTAAAATCCAATATATTGAATTTCTTCTTGAAGTTGAATATTAAATTTATCCCTAACTTTCTGTTTAATTAAACTAATTAATATTATAACATCTTTTGCTGTAGCTTGTCCAGTGTTAATAATAAAATTGGCATGATTTTTTGAAACTATTGCTTTGCCAATTTTTTTACCTTTAAGTCCACATTGATCAATAAAATATCCAGCTGATGATGTTGGCGCGTTAATTTTTTTTGCGGTTTTTAAAAAAAAATTTTTAAAAATAGATCCTGGACAATTTGTTTGTGGTTGAATTTTTATTTTTCTTTTAAACCATTCTTGATAAACAAATTTAGCGCGTTTTATATCGCCATGAGAAAGAAAAATTCTTGCTTTTAAAATTATTAATTTTTCTTTTTTTAAACTACTAAAATCATAATCAAATTTAATGTCATTCTTTTTAATTTTTTTTATGCGATTATTTTTATCTAAAACAATAATTTCACTGATATAATCGGCAAACAATTTCGAGCCTCCGTGAATATTGCAAATAATTGCTCCACCAATACTTCCAGGAATTCCCGCAAACCATTGAAGACCGGTTAATTTATTTTGAAATATCCATTGAATAAAACTTTGCAACGGCATTCCAGCAGAAACTTCAACTTCAGTGTCAAAAGGTTCGGTTTGATAATCTAAATCGGAAAATTGTAAATATTGATTAGGATGAGCTGGAAAATAATGAGCGTCTACCACCTGCTTAAAATTAATATTTTGTTTTAAACTTCTAACCACCCTTACTCCCAAAATTAAATTTTTAATTACTAGTCCATTAAATCCTTCGTCTGATATTAAAATATTAGAGCCGCAACCTAAAATAAAAAAAGGAATTTTTTTTCTTCTGGCTATTTTTATTATTTTAATTAAATCTTTTATGTTTTTAGCGCAATAAAAATATTTTGCCGGTCCGCCAATTTTAAAAGTTGTATAAGGAGCGAGTGGAATGTTTGTTTGAATATTTTTTACCCCGCACCCTATAAAGTCCCCCTTTTTAGAATGAAGATGTAAAGGTGTGTTATGTGTTGTAACACGGGGTGTGGGATTTATTTTATCAAAAGTCATAAAATGATAATAACAAATTTTATAAATTTTTCCAAATTCAGGAGTTACGCACTATTAATGTGCATTTGGCTAATATTAGCTAAAAATGAAAAATTAACAAAAATTCAATTTTCGCTAACTTTAGCCATTTTTTGATTAAACTGCGTAAGTCCTGAAATTGTGGAAAAATGGAAAGGCATATTTTAAAATCTTAAATCGTAAATCCATCACCAAATTTATAATTCCTACACTAAATATAATTTATAGAGAAATAAATTTAGTAAAAAATAAATTTGGTGAGGGATAAATCACAAATCTTAAATTCTTTGCATAATGCCAGATACATATTGGACTCCATAAGGCCATAGCTTTATGAAAATACAAAGTATCTATAGAGGTATTAAAGGATTTGTAAAATTGTATGAATATGGGTATAAATATACCTATATGATTACAGAAAAAG